>CAUEKL010000017.1 GCA_959018215.1 uncultured Gemmiger sp. | reverse complement strand
ACGCCGCCCGTGTCCAGAAACTCTACGAAAACGGCAACTGGTCGGTGTGGCGGTTCTGCATCCGCCGGGCCTTTCTGCAACAGTCCGGCGTGCAGTTCTGGCCCAAGGTGGTCTGGGCGGAGGATTATCCCTTCGACCTGCTGCTGCTTCACCACTGTACCCGGCTGTATTTCCTGGATTTTCCCATTACCATCTACCGGGTCAACCGGGCGGGAAGTCTCTTGAACAGCAACCTGCCCAAGCACTTTGTGGGCATCCTGGCCACCCGCAAGGGATTCCGCAAGCTGTTTGCGGGACCCGGAGCCGGGGGCTTCACCCCGGAAGAACAGGCCGAGGTCTGGCGCCGGGTGGCCAACGTATTCTGGCCCCAGGCCCGGGCCGCCGCCGTGAAGGACAAGGGGGTCCGCCGCGCCTGCGCCGCGGGCATTGCCCGCTGCCGGGACCTGTATAACAAGGGCGAGCAGGCTTCCGGCCGGGCGGACTGGGTTTTGTTCCGCTGGATGATCACCCTGCTGGGACCCCGGGCCGGACTGTGGCTGGCCGCACACCTGAAACACTAAGGAGAATCCGCCTTGCGAACCAAACGCACCCTCATCAATCTGGTGTACACCCTGGGGCAGAGTCTGGTGCTGCTTCTGCTGGGTCTTGTCACCCGCAAGCTCTTCGTCACCAACTTCGACGCCTTCGTCCCCGGGTATTCGGACACCATCAACAACCTGTTCAACTTCTTCTCCATCGCGGAGTTCGGGGTGGGCAGCGTCATCAGCTACCGCCTGTATGAACAAATCGCCGCCAAGGACATCGACCGCATCAGCCGGTATATGTCCCTGTATAAGTGGGCCTACCGGGCGGTGGGGGCCTTCATTGCCCTCATGGCGGTGGTCTGCGCCTTCTTCCTGCCCCTGCTGGTGGTGCAGGAACAGGAACCGGACTGGCTTATGGTCTACGGCATCTACGCCATGACCGCCCTGTCCACCCTGTCCAGCTACTTCCTCATCACCCGGCGGCTCATGTACACCTGTACCCAGCAGGGGTATGTGTGTACCAAGATCGACTTAGGCTTCAACGTGGCCACCAGCCTGGCCAAGATCGCCATCGCCCTGTGGATTCCCAACTATTTCCTCTATTTCGGCATCCAGATCCTCTTCAACACCCTGGCCAACGTGGTGGTGGCCTGGCGGTACAAGAAGGACTTCCCCGAACTGTACGAAGCAAAAGTATCCCTGGCCGATTTCAAGGAACTGGGCATTTTCCACGATCTGCGGTACTATCTGGTGCACAAGCTGTCCAACACCATCTACGGCTCCTCGGACAATATCGTCATCACCAGCATGCGGGGGGCCGCCCTGGTCACCCGCACCGGCAACTATTCCACCATCTCCACCAGCGTCAACAACATCTGCAACAAGATCCTGGATTCCTTTGCCGCGGCCATCGGCAGCATCGTCTATGACCGGGAGGCGGAGGCCGACGGCCACGCCAAGGCGGTGTTCTGGGGGCTGGACCTTTTCAGTTATTGCTTCGGAAGCTTTGTGGCGGTGGCCTATTTCTGTCTGTTCCAGCCTTTCATCCGGCTGTGGATGGGGGAAAGCTACCTGCTGCCTATGGCCTATGTCTTCTGGTTCTGCATGAACGAGTACATCGGCTGGAATCACCGGATGCTGGGTTCCTACCGGGCGGTGCTGGGCCATTTTGAGGAGGACCAGTGGTTCATGGTGGCCTCCGCTGTCAGCAATGTGGTGCTCAGCTTTGCGTTTGTCATCCCCTTCGGCCTGGCCGGGGTGGTGGCGGCCACCGTCGTGGCTCACTGCTTCATGTGGATCGGCCGGGGCAGGGTGGTCTGCCGCCATTACATGAAGGGCTGCGGCTGGCGGTACCTGGGCCTGCAGCTGGTCCACATCGTCACCCTGTTTGCCGTCATGTTCTTCACATCCTGGCTGTGCAGTTTGTGCGGGGCGGGCATCCTGGCCTTTGTGGGCAAGGTGTGCATCGTGGCCGTGGTCCCCAACCTGTGCAACCTGCTGCTCTACGGCTGGACCAGTGACGCCGCCTATCTCCGGGGCCGGGGCATGGACCTGGTCCGCAAACTGTCTGCGCGTCTGCGCAAGGAGGGAAACCCATGAGAGTCGGGATCCTGTATATCTGCACCGGGGCCTATACCGTCTTCTGGCCGGATTTTTTCCAAAGTTTTCAACAGAACTTCCTTCCCGGTGTGGAAAAAACCTACTATGTCTTTACCGATGCCGAGCACATCGACCATGAGGACGACCCCGCCGTCCGCCGTATCTACCAGAAAGCCTATGACTGGCCCTACAGCACCCTCAAGCGGTTTGCAGTCTTTCTGGGAGTGGAGGAGGAATTGCGGGGGTGCGATTACCTCTATTTTGCCAACGCCAATCTGCTGTGCACCAAGACCGTCACCCCGGCGGACGTTCTGCCCCGCCCGGAAAAAGGGGAGGACCTGGTGGTGGCCTGCCATCTGAGCTACTGGCATAATAAGCCCATCTTCCTGCCCTATGACCGCAACCCACGCAGCCGGGCCTATATGCCTTACAACGCCGGGCAGGTCTATGTGGCGGGGGGCTTCAACGGGGGCACGGCCCAGGCCTTCCTCTGGCTGTGCCACACCCTCAACGACCGCACCGAGGCGGACCTGGCCGACGGGGTCATCGCCCGCTGGCACGACGAAAGCCAGCTGAACCGGCTGGTGGCGGAACAGCCCGGACGGTTCCGGGTCCTGGACCCGGGCTACTGCACCCCGGAGGATCTGGATTCGCCCTTTGAGACCCATCTTCTGATACGCCAGAAGAGCAAATGGATCAACGTGGGTGCCATCAAGCACAACCAGGGCCCCCGGCGCAGCTTTGTGCGCCGCAAATGGGAGGCCGCCTGCGAAAACTACCTGCCCTATCTCCTTTATGCCCGGGATACCCTGCTGGGCAGGAAGGTGGAAAGCCGGTAAGCCCTGCGTTTCACAAAACAAAAACAGCCCGGATGCTTCTGCCGAAACATCCGGGCTGTATTATTTTGTGGAATTATTCCTCTTTGGCAAATTCCTGGATCTCGTCCGCGATGGAGTCGGCGGTCAGGCCGTACTCACGCAGCACCTCCCAGGCCGGGCCGGAATGGCCGTAGGTGTCCTTCACGCCGATGCGGCGCACGGGGGTGGGGCACTTTTCGGACAGCAGGGAGCAGACCGCTTCACCCAGACCGCCGATGATGCTGTGTTCTTCCACCGTGACGATCTTCTTGCACTCCTTGGCGGCGCGCAGCACCAGTTCCTCGTCCAGAGGCTTGATGCAGGGCATGTTGATGACCCGCACGCTCAGGGTGCCCTGCTTCTTCAGCTGCAGGGCGGCCTTCAGCACTTCGCTGGTCATCAGGCCGGTAGAGATCACCGCAATGTCGAACCCGTCGGTCAGGGTCTCGCCCTTGCCGATCTCGAAATGGTACTTCTCCGGGTCATGGAACACCGGGGTGGCCAGACGGGACATGCGCAGGTAGACGGGGCCGTTGTGGGCGTAGGCGGCCTTCACGGCGGCCTTGGCCTCCACGTCGTCGGCGGGGCAGAGCACGGTCATGCCGGGAATGGCCCGCATGAGGGCGAAGTCCTCACAGCACTGGTGGGAAGCGCCGTCCTCGCCCACCGAAAGCCCGCCGTGGGTGGCGGCGATCTTCACGTTCAGGTGGGGATAGCCGATGGAGTTGCGCACCTGCTCCCAGGCGCGGCCCGCGGCAAACATGGCAAAGCTGGAAACAAAGGGCACATAGCCGAAGGTGCTCATACCGGCGGCCACGCCCATCATGTTGCCCTCGGCAATGCCGCAGTTGAAGAAGCGGGCGGGGTATGCCTTGGCAAAGACGGCCGTCTTGGTGGAAGCCGAAAGGTCGGCGTCAAATACGACCAGATCGTCGTGGCCGGCATCCGCCAGCTCGACCAGTGCCGCGCCGTAGCTGTCACGGGTGGCGATCTTTTTTACTTCAGCCATTGTTCATACTCCTTCTCCAGCTGGTCGTGGGCAGCCTGCAGCTCCGCCATGGCGCGCTGGTATTCTTCGTCGTTGGGGCCCTTGCCGTGCCAGCCGACGGCATTTTCCATAAAGCTGACACCCATGCCCTTGGTGGTGTGCAGCAGCATGCAGGTGGGCTTGCCGCTGCCATGGGACCGGTCAAACAGCACAAAGGCCTGCTCCAGGTCGTTGAAGGAGTTGCCGTTGCACACGATGGTGTTGAAGCCGAAGGCGTCCATCTTCTGGTCCAGGGGCTCGCTGTTCATGATGGCGCTGGTGGCGCCGTCGATCTGCAGCCCGTTCACATCGATCATGATGCACAGGTTGTCCAGCTTGTAGTGGGAGGCAAACATGAAAGCTTCCCAGCATTCGCCCTCTTCGATCTCGCCGTCACCCATGATGGTGTAGACGTTGATGTCCTTGCCCTGGTTGCGGGCGGCCAGCGCCATGCCGCAGGCCGCCGAAACGCCCTGGCCCAGGCTGCCGGTGGACATATCCACGCCGGGAACGGTGTTCATGTTGGGGTGACCTTCCAGATAGCTGCCGTAATGGCGCAGAGTCCGCAGATCCTCCACCGGGAAGAACCCGCGTTCCGCCAGCGCCGAATACAGCCCCGGGGCCGCATGGCCCTTGGACAGCACGAACCGGTCACGGTCGGGGTCCTGGGGGTTTTCGGGGTCGATCTGCATCTCCTTGAAATAGAGATAGGTCAGCGCATCCGCGGCCGAAAGGCTGCCGCCGGGATGCCCGCTCTTGGCGGCATGGGTCGCCTCAATGATGCCCATGCGCACGCGGGTTGCAGTCATCTTCAGCTGCAACATATCCTGTTTTAACATAAGTCGCGCTCCTCTTAACAGAAAGATCTCCCGGTTATACCGGGGAAGGTTTCCGAATCTGTACCACCTTTATCTTATACCAAACCGTTTTGGCGTGCAATGCCTTTTTGGCCCTGCGGGGGAAAAAACCGCAAAAAAAGCCGGAACAAAGCGCTCAAAACCTGCGGTGGATACGATATTTTCCAATTATAGCACAAATTCCCCCCGGGGAAAAGCCCCCCTGTTCCCGGCGCCGGGTGGGGCGCCGGGCGGTTTTTCTTCTTTACTTTCGGGAAAAAATGACGTACAATACCCTATAATAGGCCGACTGCCCGGCAGCCGGCACACATCATCGGGCCAGGCCGGTGCGCGCCGCGCCGCCCGCAGGAAAAGCGAGGGTACAACAGTGTTCAAAATCGTGAAAAGACGCGAACTGAACCCCACGGTGACCGAGCTGGTCATCGAGGCACCGCTGATCGCCAAAAAGGCCAAGGCGGGGCAGTTCATCATCATCCGCGCCAAGGCGGACAGCGAGCGCATCCCGCTGACCATCGCGGGCTATGACCGGGAAGCGGGCACCGTCACCATCATCTTCCAGGTGGTGGGCGCCGGTACCATGGAGCTCAACACCCTGCCCGAGGGCGGCTATGTCCACGACTTCGTGGGCCCGCTGGGCAAAGCCACCGAGATCGAAGGCCTGAAGAAGGTCTGCGTGGTGGGCGGCGGCGTGGGCTGCGCCATCGCCCTGCCCGTGGCCCAGGCCCTGCATGCCCAGGGCACCAAGGTCACCGGCATTGTGGGCTTCCGTGACAAGGACCTGGTCATCCTGGAGGATGAGTTCCGCGCCTGCTGCGACGAGCTCATCATCATGACCGACGACGGCTCCTACGGCCGCAAGGGCGTGGTCACCCTGCCCCTGGAAGAAAAGCTCTCCGGCGGCGAGACCTTCGACGAGGTCATCACCATCGGACCCCTGATCATGATGAAGTTTGTGGTCAAGACCACCAAGCCCCACAACGTCAAGACCATCGTCTCCATGAACCCCATCATGATCGACGGCACCGGCATGTGCGGCGGCTGCCGCCTGACCGTGGGCGGCGAGACCAAGTTCGCCTGCGTGGACGGGCCGGACTTTGACGGTTTTGAGGTGGATTTTGACGAGGCCATGCACCGCGGCACCATGTACAAGGAATTTGAGACCCATGCCCGGGACGAGGCCTGCAACCTGTTCAAGAAGGAGGTCGAGTAAGATGCCCAACATGGACCCCAAAAAGTGCCCCATGCCCAGCCAGGACCCCAACGTCCGCAACAAGAACTTCAAGGAAGTGGCCCTGGGCTATACCGCCGAGATGGCCGTGAACGAGGCCAAGCGCTGCCTGCAGTGCAAGAACCATCCCTGCCGTTCCGGCTGCCCCGTGGACATCGACATCCCCGGCTTCATCGCCGAGGTAGCCAAGGGCGACTTTGAGGCCGCCTACCAGGTCATTGCCAAGTCCAGCGCCCTGCCTGCCGTCTGCGGCCGGGTCTGCCCCCAGGAAAACCAGTGCGAGGGCAAGTGCGTCCGGGGCATCAAGAATGAGCCGGTGGGTATCGGCCGCCTGGAACGCTTCGTGGCTGACTGGCACCGGGAAAACGTACATACTCCCGCCGTCAAGCCCGAACCCAACGGCCACAAGGTGGCGGTCATCGGCGCCGGTCCTTCCGGCCTGACCGCGGCCGGCGACCTGGCCAAGATGGGCTACAAGGTCACCATTTACGAGGCCCTGCATGTGGCCGGCGGCGTGCTGATGTACGGCATCCCCGAGTTCCGTCTGCCCAAGGACATCGTCCAGAAGGAAGTGGACGGCCTGAAGGACCTGGGCGTGGACATCGAGTGCAACATGGTCATCGGCAAGGTGCTGACCATCGACGAACTGCTCAACGAGTACGGCTATGAGGCCGTGTACATTGCTTCCGGCGCCGGTCTGCCCCGGTTCATGGGCATCCCGGGCGAAAGCCTGAAGGGCGTCTACTCCGCCAACGAGTACCTGACCCGCGTCAACCTGATGAAGGCCTATCTGCCCGACTCCCACACCCCCATCAAAAAGTCCAAGGCGGTGGCCGTGGTGGGCGGCGGCAACGTGGCCATGGACGCCGCCCGCTGCGCCAAGCGCCTGGGCGCCGAGACCGTCTACATCGTCTACCGCCGCGGCATGGCCGAACTGCCCGCCCGTAAGGAGGAAGTGGAGCACGCCGAGGAGGAAGGCATCATCTTCAAGACCCTGACCAACCCGGTGGAAGTTCTCGGGGACGAGGACGGCTGGGTCAAGGGCATGACCTGCGTGGAGATGGAACTGGGCGAGCCGGACGCCTCCGGCCGCCGCCGTCCCATCGTCAAGGAGGGCAGCGAGTTCGAGCTGGACGTGGACACCATGATCATGGCCCTGGGCACCAGCCCCAACCCCCTGATCCGCTCCACCACCCCAGGCCTGGACGCCGACAAGCACGGCTGCATCATCACCAACGGCCCCGACGGGCTCACCAGCCGTCCCTTCGTGTATGCAGGCGGTGACGCCGTCACCGGCGCCGCCACCGTCATTCTGGCCATGGGCGCCGGCAAGGAAGCCGCCAAGGCCATTGACGAAGCCATCAAGGCCAAGAACCAGTAAGCGCGCATACCTGCCGCCAACCGGCGTATACTAACAGCAGGCCGCCGCGCCGCCGTCCGTTCCGGGCGCGGCGCGGCGGCTTTTTGCGCCCTTTTGCCAAGGAAAGGATTTTCTTTCGCCATGTATAACCGTTTCATCCAGTTCGTGATCCCCCGCATCGGGCAGGGGCTCATCGCCCTGGTGCTGTACCTGAATTTTCTTGCCCTGCCCTTTCTGCAGCCTCTGGCCGGGCAGCCGGTGCTCTTCTTCGGCCTGCCCCTGGTCCTGCTGGCGGCCCTGGTCTGGCTGGCCCGGGACCCCCTGGGGGTGGGCCTGGCCGCGGCGGCCCAGCTGTGCGGGGTGTATGCCGCGGGGGACCTGCTCACCCTGCTGGCCCACGCCCTGGACGGCCCGGTATGGCGGGTCTGGCAACCGGTCTGGCAGGGGGGACTGCTGGCCTGGGAGGTCACAGCGGTGCTGCTGCTGTGGGGCTGGCGCAAGGCGGTGCGGCTGTGCACCACCCGGTATACCGTCACCACCCGAAAGCCCCTGCCCGGCGGGCATCTGCGGGTGGTGCAGCTCAGCGACCTGCACCCCGGCACCGGCGCCATGAACCACACCCGCATCCCCGAACTGGAAAAGCGGGTGGCGGCCCTGCACCCGGATGTGCTGGTGCTCACCGGAGATATCTTTGACGAGTACACCTCCCGGCAGGACTTTGAGGCGTTCTGTGCCCTCTTTGCCCGGTGGTGGGTGCCAGGGGGCAAATGGTTCGTGCCGGGCAACCACGACTTCTTCCATTACTGGCACACCCCCAGCTACACCCGGGCGGAACTGGAGGCGCAGTTCGCCGCCGCCGGGGTGACGATCCTGGAGGATGACTCCCGGCTGCGTACCCTGCCGGGCCAAGAGGAGGTACCGGTGCGCATCGTCGGCCGTAAGGACTGGCTGGATACCAAGGGCAGGCGCCTGGCCCCCGCCGAACTGCCGCCCGGCGGCCCGGATGGGGTGTTCACCCTCTGGCTGGACCACGAACCCCGGGAACTGCGGGACGCCGCCGACGCCGGGGCGGACCTGATCCTCAGCGGCCACACCCACGGCGGGCAGATCTGGCCCGCAGGACTGGTGGCCCGGCTCTTCCGGTACAATGAGGTCAACTACGGCCGCAAGCGCATCACCCAAAGCTGCACCGCCGTGGTCAGCGGCGGCACCGGCACCTGGGGCTACAAGCTGCGCACCGCCGGCCGCACCGAGATCGTCTGTGTGGACGTAACGCAGGAAATGTGATATTCTTTTATGACGTAATATCCGTTGCGCAAGCAACCGAATACAGCCCACAATTTGGGTATACTAACAACGGATATCAAGACAAGGGAGAGTATATATATGAAGATCGTTTTTTACGGTACCCGCGATTACGACCGCCTGTATTTTGAACTGCTGGCCGCCGACCCCGACTACGGCTGCTCCATCCGTTTCCTGGCCGCCAACCTGGACGTGGACACTGCCCCCCTGGCCAAGGGCGGGGACGCGGTCTGCGCCTTTGTGAACAGCGACTGCTCCGCCCCTGTGCTGGAAGCCCTCCACGAGGCAGGCATCCGGCTGCTGCTCATGCGCTGCGCCGGCTACAACAACGTGGACCTGGCCGCCGCCAAGCGGCTGGGCATCACGGTGCTGCGGGTGCCCGGATACAGCCCCGAGGCCGTGGCCGAACACGCCATGGCCCTGGCCCAGGCAGCCAACCGCCGTATCTGCAAGGCCTATATCAAGGTGCGCAACAACAACTTCGCCCTGGACGGCCTGCTGGGGTATAACCTCTACGGTTCCTGCGCCGGCATCATCGGCACCGGGCGCATCGGTGCGGCCATGGCCCGCATCTGCCACGGCTACGGCATGACCGTGCTGGCCTATGACCAGTACCACAACCCCGAGCTGGAAGGCATCGTGCGCTATGTGGAGCTGGACGAGCTGCTCCGCGCCGCCGACCTCATCAGCCTGCACTGCCCCCTGACCGCCGACACCCACCACCTCATCAACGCCGAAACCATCGCCAAGATGCGGGACAACGCCATTCTGGTCAACACCAGCCGGGGCGGCCTCATCGATACGGGCGCCCTCATCGACGCCCTGCGCGCCCGCAAGTTTGCCGGTGTGGGTCTGGACGTGTACGAGGACGAGGACGGCCAGGTGTTCGAGGACTTCTCCGACGATGTGCTGGAGAACGAGGTGGTCCCGGTGCTGCTCAGCTTCCCCAACGTGGTGGTCACCAGCCACCAGGCCTTCTTCACCCGCACGGCGCTGCAGAGCATCGCCATCACCACCATGGAAAACGCCCGGGCTTTTGAGCGGGGCGAAAAACTGGTGAACGAAGTCCACGAGTAAACAAACAAAAAAGAGCCCCTTCCCGTGTTGCCTGCGGGAAGGGGCTCTTTTTGGTATTTACCAGATGCCGATGATGTGCTGCATGCCCAGGCTCACGCCGGTGATGGCGACCCAGCACACAAAGCCCATGACAATGGCCTTGCCGCCGGTGCGGACCATCTTGACCAGGTCGGTGTTCAGGCCGATGGCCGCCATGGCCATGACGATGAAGAACTTGGACAGTTCCTTCAGCGGCTGGAACAGGGAAGCATCCACGCCCGCGGACACGCAGACGGTGGTGATGACCGAAGCCAGCAGGAAGAAGAGGATGAAGAAGGGAAAGACCTTTTTCAGGGAGAAGCTGCCCTGCTGGGCTTCACCGCTCTTGCGGGCCTTGGCGGCACCCATGAGGGCCAGCACCAGGGTGATGGGGATGATGGCCAGGGTGCGGGTCAGCTTGACGATGGTGGCGCCTTCCAGGGCGTTGGCGCCGGGGTGCATCCCGTCCCAGGAGGCGGCCGCCGCCGTGACGGAGGAGGTATCGTTGACGGCGGTGCCGGCAAACAGGGCAAAGCCTTCGTTGCTCAGGCCCAGCTGACCGCCCAGCCAGGGGAAGATCAGGGCCGCCAGCACGTTGAACAGGAAGATGACCGAGATGGACTGGGCGATCTCCTCGTCATCCGCATGGACCACCGGGGCGGTGGCGGCAATGGCGGAGCCGCCGCAGATGGAGGAACCCACGCCGATGAGGGTGGAGGTGTTGCCCGGCAGATGCAGGACCTTCTGCAGCAGGAAGGCCACCACCAGAGAGGTGGTGATGGTGGACACGATGACCGGCAGGCTCTGGGCGCCCACCCGGGCGATCTCGGACAGGTTCAGCCCGAAGCCCAGCAGGATGACCGCGTACTGCAGAATCTTCTTGGAAGTGTAGGTGATGCCCGGCTGGGTCAGGGTCTTGTTCTTGTAGAACAGGGCAATGACCATACCGATGAGGATGGCAAACACCGCGCCGCCGATGACGGGGAAGGCCTTGCCCAGCAGCCAGGACGGTACCGCAATGGCCAGGCAGGCCGCAACACCCGGCAGCAGTTTCTTGACGTTTTCCATAGGATGGTTCTCCTCCTGATATCGTTGGTTTCGTGATTTCCGTGCACCAGTATATGGCATTTTCTCTATTATGTAAAATTATAATTCTTTATTTGTGCATAACTCTGTGTTATACTGAGACTATGGATACCCAAACACTTTCCCGACAGGAGGAGTCCCCATGCTGGATCATAAGGTGGAAACCTTTCTGGCCTTGTGCCAGACCATGAATTATACCCGCGCCGCCGAACAGCTGCACATCACCCAGCCCGCGGTGTCCCAGCACATCCGTGCCCTGGAATCGGAGTACGGTGCCCGGTTTTTTACCTATGAAGGAAAGCAGCTCTCTCTGACGGAGGCGGGGACCCTGTTTCTGCGCACCGCCTCGGCGGCCCGGCACGACGACCTGCATTTAAAGGAACTGCTGCGGTCGGCGGCCGGGCGGCGCACCCTGCATTTCGGGGCTACGCTGACCATCGGGGAGTACCTGATGCCCGGGCCGCTGTCCCGCCTGCTGCGCACCGACCCCGACCTGCACCTGCGGATGGTGGTGAACAACACCGACGCACTGCTGGCCATGCTGGACCGGGGAGAGATCGACTTTGCGGTCATCGAAGGATTCTTTCCCCGGCAGGATTACGACGGTCTGGTCTTTGCCCGGGAGGAGATGCTCCCGGTGTGCGCCCCCGCCAACCCCCTGGCTGACGGCACCCATGAATTGCGGGATCTGCTGGATGCGCATCTGCTGGTGCGGGAGGAAGGCTCCGGTACCCGGGAGATGCTCCAGCGGGCCTTGCAGGAGCGGGGACTGTCCCTGGCGGACTTCCCCCATCTGGCGGAGCTGGGCAGCCTGAACGCCATCAAGGCCCTGGTACTGGAAAACTGCGGCATTACCTTCTGTTACCGGTCGGTGGTGGCCAAAGAGCTGGCAGCGGGCACCCTGCGGCAGATCGACCTGCCGGATTTCACCCTGGCCCACGATTTTACCTTCCTGTGGCAGAAAAACAGCGTCTTTGCACCCTATTACCGGGAAGTCTTCACCAAACTGCGGCCGTAAACCACAAAAGCCCGCCCGTTCCTGATAAGAAACGGGCGGGCTTTTTCGATGGTAAAGCAAAAAGAAAAGACCCAGGAACCTGCGTTCCTGGGTCTTTTATCGTGGTGCGCGGTACAGGACTCGAACCTGTGACCTCCTGCACGTCAAGCAGATGCTCTACCAGCTGAGCTAACCGCGCATGTCGACTTGCGACTTGTATACTATACCAAACCTTGCGGAAAAAATCAAGCCCTTTTTTCAAAAAAATTCGAAAAATCTGTAAAACCTCTGCGCCGCGTGGAAAAATAAACGGTGCAGCGCGCCTTTGAAAGAGGAGGGCGGCGGGCAAAATCTTGCCGCAACAGCGTTTTTGTGGTATACTGTTACGGTTAAAATGGAGAGGTGTAACGAAATGCGCGTTTTGGGCATCGACCCCGGCTATGCCATTGTGGGCTGGGGGGTCGTGGAATATGTGGGCAACCGGTTTGCCCCGGTGGGATACGGGGCGGTGATGACCGACAAGGATACCCCCTTTGAGCATCGCCTGGAAGAGGTGTATGAGGGCATCCTGGATGTGTGCAAGCGGTACCAGCCCGAAGCCATCTCGCTGGAAAAGCTCTTCTACCAGCACAACCAGACCACCGTCATCGGGGTGGCGGAAGCCCGCGGGGTCATCCTGCTGGCCGCCGCCCAGTGCGGCATCCCCATTTATGAATACACCCCCATGCAGGTCAAGCAGGCGGTGACCGGCTACGGCAAGGCGGTGAAAAAGCAGATCCAGGAGATGACCCGGATGCTGTTGCACCTGCCGGAAATTCCCAAGCCCGATGACACCGCCGACGCCCTGGCCATGGCGGTGGCCCACTGCCATTGCAGCCGCAGCCGCCTGATGGGCACCCAGCCCCGCTGATTTGTAATATAGAGAAGAAAAGGGAAGCACCATGATCTATTGTCTTACCGGAAAAGTTCTGAAAAAGACCCTGGATACCGTCGTTATCAGCTGCGCGGGGGTGGGGTATCTGGCCCAGGTGCCCCTGTCCACCGCCGAAGCCCTGCCCGCTCCGGGCAAGGATGCCACCCTGTACACCGTCATGTCGGTGAGCGAGAACGACGTGTCCCTCTACGGCTTTGCCACCGAGGACCAGCGCGCCTGCTTCAAGATGCTCACCGGCGTGTCCGGCGTGGGCCCCAAGGCGGCGCTGGCCATCCTGTCGGTGATGAGCCCGGAAAAGGTGGCCCTGGCGGCCTCCTCCGGGGACCACAAGGCCTTCACCGCCGCCAACGGCGTGGGCCCCAAGCTGGCCCAGCGCATCGCCCTGGAACTGAAGGACAAGGTGGGCAAGGGGCTGGCCGCCGGTACCGGCTTTGCGGGCAATGTGGCCGCCGCCCCGGCACCCCAGAGTGCTCCCGCCCAGGCGGTGGCCGCCCTGGTCAGCCTGGGCTACAGCACCTCCGACGCGGCCGCCGCCGTGGCCCGGGTGGACGATACCCTGCCGGTGCAGGACATCATCAAGATCGCACTGCGCGGGCTGTCCCGCGCCTGAATCCCTGAAAGGAAGGTACCATGGCACAGAATCAGGAATACACCGTCGATCCCAGCCGTCTGGTTAGCCCGGACCTGGGCCCGGCGGAGGTGGAAGAAAACAGCCTGCGCCCCAAAACCCTGGACGACTACATCGGCCAGGACAAGGCCAAGAGCAACCTGCGCATCTATCTGCGGGCGGCCCAGCAGCGGGGCGAAGCGATGGACCATATCCTGCTGTACGGCCCTCCCGGCCTGGGCAAGACCACCCTGGCAGGCATCGTGGCCCAGGAGATGGGGGTCCAGGTGCGCATCACCTCCGGCCCGGCCATCGAAAAGCCCGGCGACCTGGCCGCCCTGCTCACCAATCTGCAGGAGGGGGACATCCTCTTTATTGACGAGATCCACCGTCTGTCCCGCCAGGTGGAGGAGGTTCTGTACCCCGCGCTGGAGGACTACGCCCTGGACATCATGATCGGCAAGGGCCCCAGTGCCCAGAGCATCCGCATCAACCTGCCCCACTTCACCCTCATCGGGGCTACCACCCGGGCGGGGCAGCTCACCGGCCCTTTGCGGGACCGGTTCGGTATCCTGCTCAAGCTGGAACCTTACAGCCCGGACGAGCTGGCCCGGATCATCACCCGCAGCGCCGGCATCCTGGGCATTCCCATCGACCAGGAAGGCGCTCTGGAGCTGGCCCGGTGCAGCCGGGGCACCCCCCGTATCGCCAACCGGCTGCTCAAGCGGGTGCGGGACTTTGCCACCGTCCAGGGGGACGGGGCCATCGACGGCCCCACCGCCGTGGCGGCCCGCAAACAGATGGATATTGACGAGATGGGCCTGGACGAGCTGGACCGGGGGGTCCTGCGGGCCATTATCGAACTGTACGGCGGCGGGCCGGTGGGCCTGGAGACCCTGGCCGCCGCCCTGGGGGAGGAGAGCGTCACCCTGGAGGACATCTGCGAACCCTACCTCATGCAGCTGGGCTACCTGACCCGCACCCCCCGGGGCCGCTGTGTCACCCGCCTGGCTTATGAACATCTGCACCTGCCGGTGCCCCGCCGCCTGCGCGACGACGAGGAGGACGGCCAGCAGAGTATGTACTGATATTGCGACCCTTACACGCCCGAAAGGAGCCTTGGAATCTATGCGCTGTGCCGATACCTGGCAGGACTACGAACTCATCGACGCCACCGGCCACAACCGGCTGGAACGCTGGGGCAAGACCCTGCTCATCCGTCCCGACCCCCAGATCATCTGGAAAAACGAGCCCGTCAGTCCCCTGTGGAACCGGGTGGACGCCGTCTATCACCGCTCGGCCAAGGGCGGCGGCAGCTGGGAACAGCACCGCAAGCTGCCCCAGCGCTGGCAGATCGGCTGGCAGGGGCTCACCCTCATCGTCAGCCCCACCGGCTTCAAGCACACCGGCGTATTCCCCGAACAGGCGGTGAACTGGGCCTGGTACCAGAAGAAGATCGCCGCCGCCAACCGGCCCATCAAGGTGCTGAACCTCTTCGGCTACACCGGTGGCGCCACCCTGGCCTGCCTGGCCGCCGGAGCTTCGGTCACCCATGTGGACGCCTCCAAGGGGATGGTGGCCTGGGCCCGGGAGAACGCCGCCGCCAGCAACCTGGCCGACAAGCCCTGCCGCTGGATCGTGGACGACTGTGCCAAGTTCGTGGCCCGGGAAATCCGCCGGGGCAGCCGGTACGACGGCGTCATCATGGACCCGCCCAGCTACGGCCGGGGCCCCGGGGGCGAGATCTGGAAGCTGGAGGACAACGTCTACGACCTCATCACCCTGACCCAGCAGGTCCTCACCGACGACCCGCTCTTCTTTGCCATCAACTCCTACACCGAGGGCCTGAGCCCGGCGGTGATGGAATACATTCTGAAAACCAACCTCTGCCCCGTCAAGGGGGGCAAGACCTGGTGCGATGAGATCGGCCTGCCGGTCTCGGCCACCGGGGGCGTGGTGCCCTGCGGCGCCACCGCCGTGTGGGAACAGGAATAAAAAGGGGGAAATCTGTCATGGAACCCATGCTCAAAGCCCAGGATGTGCGCTTCCGCTATGACCCCGAACGCCCGGACTACGCCGTGGACGGCGTCAGCCTGGAAGTGAAGCGCGGCGAGTTCGTCGCCGTGCTGGGGGGCAACGGCAGCGGAAAAAGCACCCTGGCCAAACATTTCAACGCCATTCTTCTGCCCGAGACCGGCACCGTGCTGGTGGAGGGTATTGATACCCGCACCGAGGAAAAACTCTACGACATCCGCCAGAAGGCGGGTATGGTGTTCCAGAATCCGGACAACCAGATCGTGGCCACCATCGTGGAGGAGGACGTGGCCTTCGCCCTGGAAAACCTGGGCGTGCCCAGCGAGCAGATCCGCACCCGGGTGGACGAGGCCATGAAGATGACCGGCATCTATGAATACCGGGAAAAGGCCCCCTACAAGCTGTCCGGCGGCCAGAAACAGCGGGTGGCCATCGCGGGCGTCATCGCCATGCGGCCGGACTGTCTGATCCTGGACGAAGCCACCGCCATGCTGGACCCCCGGGGACGGGCGGCGGTCATGAACACCATCCACAGCCTTCGGGCGGCGGGCATCACCATCGTGTCCATCACCCACTATATGGAGGAGGCCGCCCAGGCCGACCGGGTCCTGGTCATGAGCCGGGGCCGCATCGTCATGGAAGGCACCCCCGAGGAAGTGTTCAGCCAGACCGAGCGCCTCAAGCGCTACCGGCTGGACGTGCCCCAGGCCGCGGAACTGCGGGACGAGCTGGCGGCCGCCGGGCTGCCCATGCCCGCCAATGTCATCACCCCCGAAGCCTGCGCCCAGGCCCTGTACGACCTGCTGCGCTGAACAAACGGCACCACGCCGCAGAATCTGAATGACCGCAGCTTCACCGGCAAAGGCCGGGCGGCATGCGGAAGGAAGGGAAACGAACGTGTCTGAAATCATTCGCTGTGAACATCTGCGCTATGTGTACAACGCCGGTCTGCCCGACGAGACCGCCGCGCTGGAGGATGTAAGCTTCTCCATTGAGGAGGGGGACTTCGTCGGCATCATCGGCTCCACCGGCAGCGGCAAATCCACCCTCATCAGCCATTTCAACGGGCTGAACCGCCCCACCTCCGGCAAGATCTATGTGGACGGCCGGGACATGTGGGCGGAAGGGGAGGACCTGCGGAGCTTCCGGTTCCTGGTGGGACTGGTCTTCCAGTACCCCGAATACCAGCTTTTTGAGGAGACCTGCGCCCAGGATATCGCCTACGGCCCCCGCAACATGGGCCTGAGCGAGGAGGAGATCCGGCGCCGGGTGAAGGAGGCCGCCGAATTCACCGGCCTGAGCGAGGATCTGCTCCAGCGCAGCCCCTTTGAGCTCTCCGGCGGCCAGAAGCGCCGGGTGGCCATTGCAGGCGTCATGGCCATGGAGCCCCGCATCCTGGTGCTGGACGAGCCCGCCGCCGGCCTGGACCCCGAAGGCCGGGACACCATCCTGGCCCAGATCAAGGCCTACCACAAAAAGACCGGCGTGACCGTGGTGCTGGTCAGCCATTCCATGGAGGACATCGCCAAATACGCCGACAAGGTGCTGGTCATGCACCGGGCGGGGGTGGCTATGTACGACACGGTGGAAAACATCTTTGCCCGGGCGCCGGAACTGCTGGAGCTGGGGCTTTCGGTGCCCCAGGTCACCCAGATCTTCCTGCGTCTGAAGGAGATGGGCCTGGACATCAAGACCGACGTCTACACCATGCCCTACGCCGTCAAGACGGTGCTCAAGGCCTACAACGCCCGCCATCCCGAAAAGCCTCTGCCCATCCCGGCACAGAAAGGAGGGGAAGACCATGCTTCGTGATATCACCATCGGACAGCACTTCCCCGGCAATTCGGTGCTGCACCGCTGCGACCCCCGCCTGAAACTGGTGGGGACCATCGCTTATATCATCGTGCTGTTTGTGGCCTCCAACCCCCTGGGCATCGCCTTGTCCCTGGCGCTGCTGGCCCTGCTGTACGCCGTAGCAAAAATCCCCTATCGCCTCATCCTCAAGAGTCTGAAGCCCATTGTGCCCATCATCATCTTCACGGCGGTGCTCAACCTCTTCTTCATCACCGGGGAAGGGGAACCCCTGGTGCGGCTGTGGATCTTCTCCATTTACAGGGAGGGCGTGTCCTACGCCATCCTCATGGCGGTGCGTGTGGTGGCTTTGATTGCGGGCACCAGCCTGCTCACCTACACCACCAGTCCCATCGTCCTTACCGACGCCATCGAATCTTTGCTGCGTCCCTTGCAGAAGCTGCACTTCCCGGTGCATGAGCTGGCCATGATGATGACCATTGCCCTGCGGTTCATCCCCACCCTCATCGAGGAGACCGAGAAGATCATGAACGCCCAGAAGGCCCGGGGCGCCAAGCTGGACAACGGCAAATTCACCGAGCGCATCCGCGCCCTCATCCCCATCCTGATCCCTTTGTTCATCAGCGCCTTCCGCCGGGCCGACGAGCTGGCCATGGCCATGGAATGCCGCTGCTACCACGGGGGCGAAGGCCGTACCCGTCTGAAGGTGCTGCGCTTCGGCAAGCTGGATGTGCAGTGCGCCCTGGCCCTGGCGGTGCTGCTGGGCATCATCCTGTCCACCACCCTGCTGTTCTGAGGAAATGCCCATGACCGTACTTTTGTGGCTGGCCTACAAGGGCACCCGGTACGCCGGGTTTCAGGTGCAGCCCAACGCCCTGACCGTCTGCGAGGTGCTGCAGAACGCCATGGAGGCGGTGCTGGGCTCCCGCCCCGACGTGAAGGGCTGTTCCCGCACCGACGCCGGCGTCCATGCGCGCCGTTTCGCGCTCAGTTTCCGGTATGATGGGACCGTGCCGCTGCGGCGGCTGCCCCTGGCCCTCAACGCCCACCTGCCCCCGGATGTGCGGGTGATGCAGGCGCAGCAGGTGCCGGAGGATTTCCACGCCCGGTACGCCGCCCACGCCAAAACCTACTGCTACCGCATCCGCAACGGGGCGGTGGACGACCCCTTTGATGGGGAATACACCCACCGCATCCCCAAACCCCTGGATGAGCGGGCCATGCAGCAGGCCGCCGCCGGGTTTGTGGGCAGACACGATTTCCTGGCCCTGTGTGCCGCCAGGTCCTCGGTGGCCGCCCACGGGGACACGGTGCGCACCATCACCCGGTGCGAGGTGAGCAGGGAAGGGGAAGTCTTTACCATCACCGTCACCGCCGACGGATATCTGTATAATATGGTGCGGATCCTGGCCGGCACCATCGTGGAGGCGGGCCTGGGCAAGCTGGACCCGGCGGAAATCCCCGCCATCCTGCAAAGCCGGGACCGCCGCCGGGCCGGCCCCACCCTGCCTGCCAAGGGCCTTTGCCTGGTGCAGGTGGACTATCCCGGTCTTGTGCCGGAACCCGACGAAAAACCACACCATGCGTGAATTTTTAGGAAAGGGGAATCGCCGATGAGAGCCGAAGACAAGGAACGTCTGGCCCGGCGTCAGCGTATGCTGGCACGGGAACGCGGCGAGTCCCTGCCTGCACCGGAACCGGAACAGACCGAATCCCGGCCGCCGGAGGAGGAGCCCCGCAAGGCGGACAAAAAATCCAAACAGGACCGGGACCGCCGCGTGTTCAAGGCCGGTACATCCGGCAAGTCCGAAGCGCCCGG
>CAUEKL010000016.1 GCA_959018215.1 uncultured Gemmiger sp. | reverse complement strand
CGGCAACATTGTTGTCATTGAAAAGTGCATGAAGCTCACCACCGAGATCAACCACAAGGCCCGTCTGCTGGATGTGGACGAGTACGACATCAAGGGCGCTGAGATGTTCTACGGCTTTGTTGCGGGCGTTCTGGCCGGCAACTATGACATCACCGAGCTGTTCATCGACGGCATCCTGAAGGTTGTGGACCACGACATGGAGCAGGCCACCAAGGTCCTGGCCGAAATCGACAAGATCACCGCCAACAACGTGGAAGTGGTTGTCACCGTTTCCGCCAACGTGGAAGATCTGCCCGAAGGCATCAAGAAATATCTGTAAACCGCAGTGCGGCTGGGGGCGGTCCTTTCGGGGTACCGCCCCTTTTCTTGTGGCAGGGAAAGGCCCAAAAACAATTTCTTGCGGTTTTTTGCAGATTTTGGTTGACAAGCCCCCCTTCCTTGTGTATACTAGATAAGCGACCTTTTGAGGTGAAGTATGCAATTCGATATACGGAACTTTCTGCAAAGCGCGAAAACCCCCTATACAACGCAGTTTTCCGCCGATCTTTCGGCAGCTGACTGGGACGGTTTCCGCGTGCCCGACCCGCTGGAATGTGCGTTTACCGCTCATCCCACCCAGGAAGGCGCTGTGATGACGCTGCACGTCAAGGCCAACATTGAGGCCGAATGTGCCCGCTGCCTGGCGCCTGTGCATGAATCTTACGACTTCACCCGGGACTATCTGGTGCGTATGCGCGATCTCGATGACATCGACTTCGAGCTGCCTCTGGATGACCAGGGTCAACTGGATTTGCGGGAACTCGCCTATCAGGAACTGATCTTCGAGGTCCCGCGGGTGCTGCTGTGCAGCCCCGATTGCCAAGGTCTATGCCCCATCTGCGGCAAAAGAAAAGCGGAAGGCTGTGCCTGCCAAGTGGCGGCCGAAGCCGCCCCTGTGGATGCAAGGCTTAGCATATTAAAACAACTGCTTAGTTGAAATTCACCAAGGAGGTGCGATAAAATGGCAGTCCCTAAGAGAAAGCAGTCCAAAGCCCGCCGCGACAAGCGCCGTTCCAATGTCTGGAAGCTGGAAGCGCCTACGCTGGTGAAATGTCCTCAGTGCGGCGAGCTGACGGTGCCCCATCAGGTTTGTGGCAAGTGCGGCTACTACAAAGGCCGTGAAGTCGTTAAGGTCAACAAGGAAGCCTGAGCGGATTTTTTCAAAGCAGGGGAGGGGGCCAGTGCCCCCTCTTTTTCTTTGCGTATTTTCGTGGTATACTACTGTTATCAATGCCAATGGAAAGGGGTATGAATCATGCCGCTGGTCGTTCAAAGCGTGGACGAAAACTCTGTGGCCCAGCGTCTGGGCCTGGGGGCCGGCTGTCTGCTGACGGCCATCGACGGCAACCCTTTGTGCGATGCCCTGGACTATCAGTTCTACACCGCCTCCGAGCGTTTTACCCTCACTGTCTGTGAGGGGGGCACCCAGCGGGACATCCCGGTGGAGAAGGACCAGTACGAGCCTTTCGGCTGCAACTTCAAGACCTACCTGGCGGATGAAAAGCACAGCTGCGACAACCACTGCATGTTCTGCTTCATCGACCAGCTGCCCCCGGGCATGCGGGCGCCTCTTTATTTCAAGGATGACGACGAGCGCCTGTCTTTCCTGTACGGCAACTATATCACCATGACCAACCTTTCCGAAAGGGAAGTGGAGCGCATCATCAAGATGCACATCAGCCCCATCTTCATCTCGGTGCACACCACCAACCCCGCTCTGCGGGTGCGTATGATGGCCAACAAGAAAGCCGCCGATACCCTGCGGTATCTGGACATGTTTGCCAAGGGCGGCATCGAGATGAACTGTCAGCTGGTGCTCTGCCGGGGCATCAATGACGGGGATGAGCTGCGCCGCACCCTGGACGATCTGCTGGCCCTGCGGCCCCATGTGGGCAGCATCGCGGCGGTGCCTGCGGGCATCACTGATTACCGGGACAAGCTGTTCAAGCTGACCGCCTACGACGCCGAAACCGCCGGGAAAACCCTGGATATTCTGGAGGAATACAGCCGCCGCTGCCGGGAACAGTACGGCCGCAGCATCGTCTATCCCAGCGACGAATGGTATCTCACCGCCGGACGGGAAATCCCGCCCACCGAGTTCTACGACGATTTCGCCCAGCTGGAGGACGGCGTGGGCATGTGGCGGCGGTACCACGACACCTTCCTGGAGGAGCTGGCCAAGCCACGCCGCCTGGTGTTGCCCCGGCGCATCGACGTGGTCACCGGCACCCTGGCGGCCCCGCTCATCGAGCAGATGGCCCAGGAGACCCACCGCCGCTATCCCGGCGTGCACATCACCGTCCATGCCATTGAAAACCGCTTTTTCGGCGGCAACGTGAGCGTGGCGGGGTTGGTCACCGCCACCGACATCATCGACCAATGCCGCGGCAAACTCAGCGGGCACATCCTGGCCGTGCCCGAGGTGATGCTGCAGGATGAGGAAGACCGCTTCCTCGACGACATCACCCCCGAACAGCTGGGCGAAGCCCTGGGCTGCCGGGTGGTGGTGATCCCCACCGACGGCGCGGGCAGCTGCCGCGCCTACCTGGGGGTACGGATGCTCAAATCCGCCCCCCACAAGCCAAAGGAGGAATGACCACATGGCAAAACCGATCGTGGCCATCGTGGGCCGCCCCAATGTGGGCAAGTCCACCATCTTCAACAAACTCACCGGACAGCGCATCGCCATTGTGGAGGATACCCCCGGCGTGACCCGGGACCGCATCTTCTGCGATTGCGAATGGAACGGCCACAAGTTCCTGCTGGTGGATACCGGCGGTATCGAACCCAGCATTGACGACGGCATCCTGGCCCATATGCGTCAGCAGGCCCAGATGGCCATTGATTCCGCCGACTGCATCGTCATGGTCACCGACCTGCGGGCCGGGGTGACCCCCCAGGACCACGAGGTGGCTTCCATGCTCATGCGCAGCGGCAAGCCGGTGGTGCTGGCCGTGAACAAATGCGATAAAATCGGCGATCCGCCCATGGAGCTGTACGATTTCTACGCCCTGGGTCTGGGGGAACTGGTGCCCGTTTCCGGCGTGCACGGCCACGGCACCGGCGACCTGCTGGACGCTGTCTGCGCCCATCTGAACTTCTCGGAGGAAGAGCAGGAGGACGAGGACCGCATTCCGGTGGCCGTCATTGGCCGTCCCAACGTGGGCAAGTCCAGCCTCATCAACCACATCCTGGGCGAAGACCGCCTTATCGTGGCCAATGAGGCCGGTACCACCCGGGACGCCATCGACACCGAGGTGGAAAACCAGTACGGCAAGTTCATCTTCACCGATACCGCCGGCCTGCGCAAAAAAGGCAAGGTGGAAAGCGGTGTGGAGCGCTTCAGCGTGCTGCGCAGCCTGGCGGCGGTGGAACGCAGCCGGGTCTGCGTCATCATGATCGACGCCACCGTGGGCTTTACCGAGCAGGACTCCAAGGTGGCGGGCTACGCCCATGAACAGGGCAAGGGCTGCATCATCGCGGTGAACAAGTGGGACGCGGTGGAAAAGGACACCTACACTATGGACCGCATGCGCAAGGAGCTGGAAGAATCCTTCAGCTTCATGTCCTATGCCCCCATCATCTTCATCAGCGCCAAGACCGGCCAGCGCATCGACAAGCTGTTCGAGACCATCCACTATGTGGATGTGCAGAACGGCACCCGCATCCCCACCGGCGCCCTCAACGAGATGCTGGCCCGGGCCACGGCGCGGGTACAGCCGCCTTCAGACAAAGGCAAGCGCCTGAAGATCTTCTATATTACCCAGAGTTCCACCCGCCCGCCAACATTCGTCTGCTTTGTCAACCAGCGGGCTCTGTTCCACTTCTCGTATCAGCGGTATATCGAAAACCAGATCCGTGAGAACTTCGGCCTGACCGGGACGCCGGTGCGCATGCTTGTGCGCGAACACGGCGACGGGTCGGCCCGATAAGCGAAAGGGGAAGGAATCATGACTCTCAATCTCATTGCAGCTGTGGTGCTGGTGGCCCTGGAAGGCTACCTGCTGGGCAGCATCGTATTCGGTATCCTCATTTCCCGCCTGCTTTGCCGTGATGATGTGCGGACCCACGGCAGCGGCAGCGCCGGCATGACCAACATGCTGCGCACTTACGGCAAGCTGCCCGGTGCGGCCACTGCCATCGGCGATGTGGCCAAAGGCGCGGTGGCGGTGTTCATCGGTAAATGGCTGTTCACCGCCCTGGTGCCCCAGCTGGACCCCGCCTGCGGGGCCTACCTGGCCGCCATCTTTGCCTGCATCGGCCACATGAAGCCCATCTGGTTCGGCTTCAAGGGCGGCAAGGGGGTGCTGGTATGCGGCGGTGCCATTCTGGCGCTGCAGCCCCTGGTGTTCCTGATGCTGGTGGTCATTTTCCTCATTGAGTTTGCCATCACCCGCATCGTTTCCCTGGGCAGCATCATCATCGCGGCGGTGTATCCCATCTTGACGCTCTGCTTCTGGGCGTGGCACGGTGCGGACGTGCCCAACCTGATCTTCATCTTTGTCTGCAGCGTCATCATGGCGGCTATGGTCATTTACATGCATCGTTCCAACATCCAGCGCCTGCGCAACGGCACCGAGTACCGTTTCGGCCAGAAGAAGAAAGAGAACGAGCAAAAATAAAGGCTTCGGGACCGTATTGCGGCGGTCCTGTGCCCATCGCTGATACCGGAACATAAAAAACAAAATCCCCGGGCTGTCCTTTGCCGGAAAACGGCAGACAGCCCGGGGATCTTTCTTTGTATTTTACGGGAAAGCCATCACAGCCGGACCATATCCGGGGTGATGTCGGCCAGGGTCTTGGCACCGCACATGGACATGGTGTCGGCCAGTTCAGCGGCCAGCTGGTCCACATAGCCCTTCACGCCCTCGGCACCGGCGCCGTACACGGCGGTGACGAAGGGACGGGCAATCACCACGGCATCGGCGCCCAGCGCCAGCGCGCGGAAGACGTCCAGACCGGAGCGGATGCCGCCGTCCACCAGGACCAGCGCCCGGCCGTTCACGGCCTTGGCAATCTCCGGCAGGACCTCGGCGGTGGCGGGGGTGCCGTCCAGCACACGGCCGCCGTGGTTGGAGACCACAATGCCCGCGGCACCGGCCTGCACGGCCTTCTCGGCCCCCTGGACGGTCATGATGCCCTTGACGATGAAGGGGACACCTGCATCGTGGATGATCTCACGCAGCTGTTCCACCGTCTTGCTGCCGGCAGGCGGGTCCAGATTCTTCAGGAAAGGCAGCCCTGCAGCGTCAACGTCCATGGCCACCGCAAAGGCACCGGCCTGGCGTACCATGTCCATCTTCTTGGCCACGGTAGCGGCGTCCCAGGGCTTGACGGTGGGCACGCCGAAGCCTTCATTGGCGCCGATGGCCCGGCAGGCGGCTTCCATCACGGCGGGGTTGGTGCCGTCGCCGGTAAAGGCCAGGATCCCCGCATCCCGGCAGGCAGGCACCAGAATATCGTTGTAGGCCAGGTCGTCGTACTTGTCGCCGTAGTGCATCTGCACGGCGCCCACAGGGCCCGCAAAAACTGGCACCTTGAAGGTGTGTCCCAGCAGGGTGCAGCTGGTGTCCTGGGTGCCCGGCTCGCACAGGGTGTCCATGTTCACACGGACAGCCTGCCAGGCTGCGTAGTTGCGGATGGCGCAGTCGCCCACACCTTTGGCGCCGGGGCCGGGAATGGTCCCCCGGCAGGCCTTGCCGTCGCACACGGGGCAGGCTTTGCACAGGCCCATCTGACCCCGTGCTTTCTCTGCAATTTCCTGATATGTCATTGCAAACATCTCCTTCTCAGGTATGTGTTTTACCTGCTCTTATACTACCCCTTTTCGCAGGCAAACGCAAGCAGCGGCTTTCCTTTTTTCGGCAAGTGTGTTATTCTAAAAGACAAGCGCAAAATCCCCATGAAAGGAGTCCCTTATCCTATGAAATTTTCCCAAATGCCTTACCAGCGCCCCAATCTGGACGCAGTACTCACCGGCTGCAAGAGCCTGGCTGCCCGCCTGGCCGCGGCCGAAAGTGAGGAAGAGCTGATCCATCTCTACCGGGAGGAAAACGATTTTCTGGCCCACTACCGCACCGCCCAGGTGCTGGCCAATATCCACTATACCCTGGACACCCGGGACGAGACCTGGGCCGCCGAACAGGACTGGTTTGACGCCAACGGTCCCGCCGTGGCCAATGCCGAGACCGATATTGCCCGGGCCATCCTGTCCAACCCCCACGCCGAAGCCCTGGAAAAGGCGTTCGGGTCCACCGTGCTGCCCACCCTGAAAAACCGGGTGCTCTCCATGGATGAGCGGGTCATCGACCTGCAGAAGGAAGAAAACGCCCTGACCAGCGCCTATCAGCGGTTGTACGGCGGGGCCCTGGTGGAGCTGGACGGCAAGCAGCTGACCATTCCCCAGCTGACCCCCTACAAGCAGAGCCTGGACCCTGCCATGCGCCGGGCCGCCTATGAGGCCGAAGCCTCCTACTTTGATGCCCACCGCGCCGAGTTCGACGATCTGTATGATCGCCTGGTGAAGAACCGCACCGAGCAGGCCCGCATCCTGGGCTACAAGGATTACAGCGAGCTGAGCTATGTCCGGATGAACCGCATCGGTTACGGCCAGAAGGAAGTGGCGGCTTTCCGCAAGGAAGTGGAAGAGCAGGTGGTGCCGCTGCTGCGCCGTATGCTGGATCTGCGTGCCAAGCGCACCGGCATCGAGCATCCCATGTTCTGGGATTCCGGTGTCTGCTTTGCGGACGGCAACCCCGCGCCCCACGGCAGCTATGAGGAGCTCATGGCCGGTGCCCGCAAGATGTACCATGAACTGAGCCCCGTCACCGGGGAGTTCATCGACTTCATGCAGGACAACGAGATGTTCGATGTCATGAGCCGTCCCGGCAAGATGACCGGCGGCTATGAGGAGATCATCCCCGACCACAAAGCCCCCTTCATCTTTGCCAACTGGAACGGCACCTCCGGGGACGTGGATGTCCTCACCCATGAAGCCGGTCACGCCCTGGAAGCCTACCTGGCCGCCCGCACCGATATCCCCCAGGAACTGCAGTGCCCCGGCATGGAGAGCGCCGAGATCCACTCCATGTCCATGGAGTTCCTCACCGCGCCCTGGCATCATCTCTTCTTCGGTCCCGACACCGACAAGTATGAGCTCTACCACGCCGAGGACAGCTTTGTGTTCCTGCCCTACGGCTGCATGGTGGATGAGTTCCAGCACATTGTTTACCAGAACCCGGACCTGACCCCGGAACAGCGCAACGCCGAATGGCTCAAGCTGGAACAGAAGTACCGCCCCTGGAACGAGTTCGGCGACCTGCCCTTCTACGGCCGGGGCGCGGGTTGGCAGCGCCAGCTGCACATCTACGAGTGCCCCTTCTACTATATCGACTACTGCCTGGCCACCGTCATCGCCCTGCAGTTCTTCATTGCCGCCCTGCATGACCATGAGGACGCCTGGCAGCGTTACCTCAAGCTGACCCGCCTGGCCGGCACTGCCTCCTATGCGGAACTGGCCCGGGCCGCAGGCATGAAGGTGCCCTTCACCCCCGGCAGCCTCACCGACCTGTCCCGGGAAGTGGAAACCTGGATCGAGCAGCATCAGCCGTGATCCGGGCAAATACCCCCAAAACACGCAAAACACCCCCGACGCAGCTGCGCCGGGGGCGTTTTTTATGTGGGCAAAATCGGGAAAAGGGAAACCTTACCGGTGCGTCTGGCGCAGTAGAAACACCTTGAACCGGCTGTACCCGTTCATCTTGTCGGTGTCGAATTCTTCGGTCAGCACATACCGCTTGCGCAGGCCGTCAAACTGCAGGGCGGTGCCGTCCTCCTGCACGTCGGTCAGCACCCGGGGCAGGGCTTTCTGGTCGGTCTCAAACTCCGGCTCCTTGTCCCACAGGATCTTGCCGGTTTCATCCAGCCCGTGCGCCCATACGCTGAACACCAGGCAGGCGGCCTCCCCGTAACAATACCGTTCAAACTTGATGCGCCCGTCCAGGTAAAACAAAAGGCAGTCCCGAAAGTGGGTTTCCAGTTCTTTCTCGTAACGGCGTCCGCAGGACGGCCCGGCAAAATCGGCAGCGTTGGCAGTCATCGGCAGAGGCTCCTCCCCAAAAGTTGATTTACCGGCTCATTATACCGCAAACTTCCCCAAAATGCCAGCAAAACTTATTCCGCCCGCACATCCCGCACCCGCAAAAGCAGGCCGGCCAGAGCAAGAAAGAGTCCCGCCCATACCAGACAGGCCAGCAGAAAGGGAACAAACTGACCGCCCAGCATGTCTTCCTTTTGGTTGGAGTTCATGCCTGCCTGCATCAGGGCAAAGGGCCAGAACAGGGAAAGTCCCCGGCTGGCGGCCAGCATGCCGCTCACCCCGCCGGCCAGCCCCACCAGCACCGGTACGGCAAAGCTGCGGATGACCATGGCCAGCAGCAGCTCAAAGGCAATGACCCCCAGACTGCCCAGCATCCCGCGCAGCAGCCAGATCACGATCATGGCAGGGGGCCAGCCGGGAAGCCCGGCCCACAGCTTGCCTGCTGCAAGATACAGTAAAAATACCCAGCCCTGGGTGAGCAGGGCCATCTTGGCCACCACCACAAACTTGGCCAGGAATACGCAGGAACGGCGCACCGGGGCAGCCATGATCAGGTTCCAGTTGTGGCCCAGATGCTCCAGCCGCCACAGGTAGGCGGCATACACCCCCACCATGGGCGCAAAGAAAAACAGGGTATAGAACAGGGTGTGCTGGGTCCACAGATTATACCAGTCAAAGGTCAGCAGCCCCAGATTCTGCAAAAAGTTTACGGTGCCGTACAGCGCCGAAATCATGGGCACGATCAGAAACACCAGCCAGATCACCGCGCCGTGGAGCTTGCGGTTTTCGGCCAGGATACAGCGTATCAGCATACATCACACCTCCTTGAGGGCAATGGCCCGGCGGCACAGCCGGGCCAGGACCGCTGCCAGCAGTACCGTGATGGCCAGCAGCGGCCAGCACAAAGGCCGCAAAAACATCTCGGCAATGCGGGTATCCGCGTCCCAGTTCATGCCCACGGGGCTCAGCGGGATGTAGTAGCCGAAGGGGATCAGGTAGGAGACCCACGGGGGCATGAAGGCCGCAAACAGCCCGAGGAGTGCCCCGCAGAATCCCACCGCCAGGGCCGCTACCTGGTTGGCCATCCGGATGCTGAGCAAAAAAGCAAGGAAATACAGCATCCCGTTGACACAGAATGTACACAGCAGCAACCAAAGAAAAATTCCGGTGTTCAGTGTCTCGGTAACCCCCTGGAACATTCCCAGAACTGGGATGGCCAGCCCTTCCAGGGCACAGACCAACAGGTTTTCCAGCATGCCCAGAGCCGTTTTGGCACCGAACAGACTCTCCCGGGTTTGCAGGGTGAACAGCAGCTTGCAGGTCTGGCCCTTGGTCTCGGCGTCCCAGATGCGGCTGGCCAGGGCGGCCATGCCCACCGGCATCACCACCGCGTTCATGATGGGCAGAGCATACAACAAGGCACTGTACCCGGTGGCCCGCTCATCGGCAGTGCTGGGAGCGCTGGCACTGGCCCACAGCACTACGATCAGCGCAATGCCCACCGCCACGGGCAGGTCATGGCGGCGATGGGCTTTCTGCACTTCGGCCCACAGAATCCTCATTCAGTCCACCTCCTTGCCGGTTTCGGTCAGACTCAGGAAAATCTCTTCCAGGCTCTTGGTGCGCCGGGTCACGCCCACCACACCGGCCCCCTGGTCGGCCAGCTGCCGCACCAGTTCTGCCACAAGCGTCTGGGACAGGGCGGGCAGCAGCAGGCGGTTGGGTGTCCCTCCGTCCCCGGCGGCAATCCGGGCTGTTCCCAGCACCCGGCGGGCCAGGGCGGGGTTCAGCACTTCCAGCAGGATATCCCCCTGGCTGTGGCGGCGCAGACTGTCCAGCGGTCCCTGAAAGAGCAGGTGTCCGTTGTTGATGATGCCCACATGGTCCACGATCATCTCCAGTTCGCTGAGCAGGTGGCTGGAGATCAGCACCGTGACGCCGCAGGTGCGGGGCATCTCGGCAATCAGGCTGCGCATCTCCTGGATGCCCGCCGGGTCCAGACCGTTGGTGGGTTCGTCCAGCACCAGCAGCTCCGGGCTGCCCAGCAATGCCTGGGCAATGCCCAGCCGCTGACGCATGCCCAGGGAATACTGACCCACCTTCCGCCGCCGGTACTCTTTCAGATGCACGATCTCCAGCACCCGGTCAATATCCCGGCGGGGCACCTGTTTCAAGTCCGCCACGATCTGCAGATTCTCCTGGGCAGTCAGGTGGGCATACCCGGCGGGGGATTCAATCAGACTGCCGGTGCGGCGCAGAATCGCCAGACGGTTGTGCTCGTTCATCCGCTGTCCCAGCAGCTGCACGGTGCCCCCGGTGGGGTGAATCAACCCCAGCAGCATTTTCATGGTGGTGCTTTTGCCCGCTCCGTTGGGGCCAATGAAGCCGTATACACTCCCTTCCGGTACCTGCAGGTTCAGGTGGTCCACAGCGGTGTGGCTCCCGTAGGTCTTGCACAGGTCCTGTGTCTCTATGATATTGGTCATGGTTCTTTCTCTCCCTTCCTGTGAATGGCAGGGTGTTTGATGTCCCCGCACTGTCATCCTACAGGAACCGCCTTAATCGGGAATGATGCCCGGCTTAATTTTGCCTTAAGTTTTGCGCCGGGCCATGGCGCGGAAAGAGCGGGCGGGGTATAATGAAACCGATAGATAGGGAACAGGGAGGAACCGGCATGCAGCGTATACAGGATGTGGAGATCTTACTGGTGGACGACAACCAGGAACTGCTGGACCTGTTGTGCCAGACATTGCAGGGGGCCGGGTACACCCATCTGCATACCGCCCGGACCTGTGCCGCAGCCCGGGAGGTCTTTGCTCAAAATCCTCCCGGACTGCTGATTCTGGACATCAACCTGCCGGACGGGGACGGATTCACCCTCTTCCGGGAACTGAACGGGGCGGGGGAGATCCCGGCCCTGTTCCTGTCTGCCCGGGATGCGGACGCTGACCGGCTGTTCGGCCTGGGGCTGGGCGCGGACGATTATCTGACCAAGCCCTTCCTGACCCAGGAACTGCTTTTGCGCATCCAGCTGATTCTGCGCCGGGTCTGGGGCCGCAGCGGGCAGATACCCCCGGCGGCCGGGCTGCGCCTGGCGGCCTGCCGGGTGGAACTGGGGGACGCCTCGGTGCACCGGGCGGACGGCAGACTGCTGACCCTCACCGGCACCGAGCGGTCCATTCTGCAGAAGCTGGCCGACAACCGGGGGCACATCGTCACCTATGACGCGGTGTGCCAGGCTGTCTGGGGGCAGGGGTACTACGGGTACGAAAACAGCCTGAACGTGCACATCCGCCACCTGCGGGAAAAGATCGAAGCTGACCCCTCCCACCCTCAAAGCCTGCTGACGGCCCGGGGGCTGGGATACAAACTTGTGACGGAGGAATGACCCATGATACGCACCTTCGGCCGGATGCTGCGCCGGTACGCTTTGGCGGTGGCGGGGGGCGTGTTGGCGCTGACCGTTGCCATCCTGGCCATGTTTGTGGGCATCGTGGCCTATTATGCCGATAAATACCAGGAAAACGTCCGGTACAGCGCCCAGCAGGTGGCCGAAGCCCTGGAGCAGGACGGGGCAACCTACCGCCTGAACCCAGACCACACCGCCCAGGAGTGGCTGCACGGATATGAATGGGCCATGCTGCTGGACGAGGAGGGAACGGTGGTGTGGCAGTACGACCTGCCCGTCCGGCTGGACCATAGGTACACCGTCACCGAGGTGGCCTCCTTCACCCGCTGGTATCTGGAGGACTACCCGGTGTTCTGCTGGATCACCGAAAACGGTCTGCTGGTGCTGGGACGCACCCCCGGCGCCATGTTCCGGTACAGCTTTTACTCCTACACCGAGCTGTTCCGGGGCATTTACCGGGGCATTGTGCCCACCCTGCTGGCCATTGTGGCCCTGATCGTGGCCGGGTGTATGGTGTTCAGCTGGCGGGGAGCCAAGGCCCTGACCGGGGTGGCCCGGGGCTTGGATACTCTGGCCGCCGGGGGGACGGTGGATCTGCCCACCACCGGATTCACCGCCGAGGTGGCCCGCAAGCTGAACCAGACCAGTGCGCTTCTCCAGCGCCAGAATACCATCATTGCCAGACGGGATGCCGCCCGCACCGACTGGATCGCCGGGGTCAGCCACGATATCCGCACCCCTCTGGCTCTGATCTTCGGCTATGCGGAGCAGCTGGAACACGACCCGGCCCTGCCGCCGGACCGGCAGGCCAAGGCGGCGGCCATCCGGAGCCAGGGGCAGACCATCCGCCATCTCGTTGAAGACCTGAACCTGACCAGCAAGCTGCAGTATAACGCCCAGCCTTTGCGCCGGGAGCCGGTGCATGCGGGGCAGCTGCTGCGGCAGATCGTCACCGATTTCTGCAACTCCGGGGCGGGGGAGAGCTGTACTCTGGACTTTACCCTGGACCCCCAGGCGGAGAACCTGGTGCTGGATGTGGACACTGCCCTGCTGGGGCGGGCCTTTTCCAACCTGCTGGGCAACAGTGCCCGGCACAGCCCCGGCTGTACCGTCACTGTCCATGCCCGGCAGGAAGGAGATGCCCTTTCGGTCACCGTAGCCGATGACGGCCCCGGGTATCCGCCGGGGGTGCTGGCCGTGCTGGCGGGAACTCCCTTGCCCGGCCCCGCGCCCCATGTGCTGGGGCTGCATATTGTGGTGCAGATTGTCAGTGCCCATGGGGGAAAGGTGACCTTCGGGCAGAATCCCCCTCACGGTGCCCGCACCGTCCTTCTGCTGCCCCTGGCCGAAGCACAGGGAAAGGAAAACCAATAACAAACCAGGGCGCCCTGCGTCCTGTTCCGCACAAAGCGGAGCAGGGGCAGAGCGCCCTGGTTTGGTTTCACTTGTATTGGAAAATTACTTCATCAGTTCGCAGACCAGCTGAGCGTAGGCCACGGGGTCCTCGATGGGCAGACCCTCGATGAGCAGGGCCTGGTCATACAGCAGCTCGCTGTATTTGTTGATCTTGTCGGTGTCGCCGGCAGCCTGGGCGGCCTGCAGGGCGGCAAAGACGGGATGGGTGGTGTTCAGTTCCAGCACCTTGGTGCTCTCCATGCCTTCGGTGTTGCCGGGCATCTTGCGCAGGACCTTCTCCATCTCCATGGACAGCCCGCCCTCGCTGGACAGGCTCACCGGATGGTCTTTCAGGGTCGGGTTGGCCTTGACTTCCTTGATCTTGCCGTTCAGGGCGTTCTTGATGGCCTCAAACAGGTCCTTGTTCTCGGTGGCGGCATCCTCGGCGGCCTTCTTTTCCTCGTCGGTGGCCAGGCCCAGATCGCCGGAGTTGATGTTCTTGAACTCCTTCTCCTTGTAGTTGTGCATGATCTGCAGGCAGAACTCATCCACGTCCTCGGTGCACAGCAGCAGATCGTAGCCCTTGCTCAGCACCAGCTGGGCGTTGGGCAGCTTGCTCAGGCGGGAAGCATCGTCGCCGGCGGCGTAGTAGATGCACTTCTGGTCTTCGGGCATCTTCTCGATGTACTCGTCCAGGGTCACATACTTCTGCTCCTTGGCGGAGAAGAACATCAGCAGGTCGGCCAGCAGGTCCTTGTGCATGCCGTAGTCTCCGTAAATGCCGAATTTGATCTGACGGCCGAAGGACTTCCAGAAGGTCTCGTACTTCTCCCGGTCGTTGACCAGCATAGCATGCAGCTCGTTCTTGATCTTCTTTTCCAGGCTGTTGCGCATCAGGCGCAGCTGGCTGTCCTTCTGCAGGGTCTCACGGCTGATGTTCAGGCTCAGGTCCTCGCTGTCCACCACGCCCTTGACAAAGCTGAAGTAATCGGGCAGCAGGTCGGCGCACTTTTCCATGATCAGCACGCCGGAAGCGTACAGGGCCAGGCCCTTTTCATATTCCTTGGTGTAATAGTCATAGGGAGTACGGCCGGGTACGAAGAGCAGGGCGGTGTAGGTGGCGGTGCCTTCGGTGCGGGAGGTGATCACCCGCAGCGGATCGGTGTAATCGTTGAAGCGGTTCTTGTAGAACTCGTTGTAGTCCTCATCCTTCAGGTCCTTCTTGTCCCGCTTCCAGATGGGCACCATGCTGTTCAGCGTCTCCAGCTCGGTGTAGGTCTCCCACTCCGGCTTGTAGTCGTCACCGGCATCCTCCGGCTTCGGCTTCTGGCGGCTCTTCTCCCGGTACATGGTGATGGGATAGTGCACATAGTCGCTGTATTTCTTCACCAGATCGGCCAGGGTGTACTCTTCCAGATAGTGGCTGTAATCCTCGTTTTCGGAATCCTCTTTCAGCACCATGATCACATCGGTGCCCACGTCCTCCTTCTCGGCGGGGGTCAGGGTGTAGCCTTCCACACCCTTGGACTCCCATTTCCAGGCTTCGTCGGAACCCAGGGCGCGGGAGATGACCGTCACCTTGGACGCCACCATGAAGGCGGAGTAGAAGCCCACGCCGAACTGGCCGATGATGTCGATGTTCTCGTTCTGGTTCTCCTGCTTGAAGTCCAGGCTGCCGGACTTGGCGATGGTGCCCAGGTTCTTTTCCAGCTCGTCCTTGGTCATGCCGATGCCGTTATCGCTGACGGTCAGGGTGCGGGTGTCCTTGTCGGCGGCAATGTGAATTTTCAGGTCCGCCTTGTTCACCCCGATGCTGGTATCGGTCAGGGACTTGAAATACAGCTTGTCGCAGGCGTCCGAAGCGTTGGAGATCAGTTCGCGCAGAAAAATCTCCTTGTTGGTGTAAATAGAATTGATCATCAGGTCCAGCAGCTTTTTGCTCTCGGCCTTGAATTGACGCATAGCCATCTTGTGATCGACCTCTTTGTATCTGAATTTTGTTTGCTTTACTATGATTTAGCACTCGGTTGCGTCAAGTGCTAATGATAGTGTAGCACTCTGTTCTGTAAAGTGCAAGGGCAAACCGGCCTTTTTACAAAAAATTCAAAAACAGGGGAATGCCCCTTTTCAAACGGGGCGGTTTGCGCTATTCTATTGGGTGGAACAAAAACAAGAATCAAATCAATCTCTTACAAGGAAGTGTACCAATGTCTATTCACGGCGATGCAGCCTATAACAATTTTATGAAAGGCTACAACTGTGCGCAGTCGGTGGCCCTGGCGTTTGCGGAGGAGATGCACCTGACCCCGGAACAGGCCCTGACCATGTCGGCCGGGTTCGGCGGCGGGGTAGGGCGCCTGCGGGAAGTCTGCGGCGCCTTCTCCGGCGTTGTCCTGGTGCTGGGGGCGCTGTACGGCAGTCCCGACCCCGCCCAGAAGACCGCTTTGTATACCGAAGTCCAGGCCCTGGCGGAACGCTACCGCACCGAAAACGGCGGCGGCAGTATCGTCTGCCGGGAACTGCTGGGCCTGGCCAAGGCGGAAGGCAGCCCGGTGGCCAGCCCCCGCACCCCGGAATATTACAAAAAGCGTCCCTGCCCGGAACTGGTCCGGCTGGCGGCCAACATTCTGGATGAGTACATTGCCGCCCATCCGCTGACCGAACGCAAATAAAAGAGGCGATTTTTCATGCATCTGTATGAATCCATCCTGCCCGGCGGCGCCCGCATCGTGGGGTATCTTCGGGACCCCAATGACCACATGCCGGAGTATCAGGTGCGTCCCGGGGTGCTGATCATCCCCGGCGGTGGGTACGACCACTGCGGCCACCGGGAAGGGGACCCTGTGGCCATGAACTTCCTCAATGCGGGGTATCAGGTGTTTATCCTGACCTACACCACCGCCAATACCACCCCGGCGCCTTTGGGATTTGCCCCGCTGCGGGATGCAGCCGGCGCCATTTTGCACCTGCGCCGGAACGCAGAGGCGCTCCACCTGGACCCTCACCGCCTGGCGGTGTGCGGATTTTCGGCGGGCGGGCACCTGGCGGCCTCCACCGCACTGTTGACCCATCGTCCCGAAATCTGCGAGGCCCTGTGCGCGGAGGCGGCGCAGCTGTGCCCCGATGCGGTGATTCTGGGGTATCCGGTCATCACCTCCGGCGCCTTCACCCACAAGGATTCCATCCGCAACCTGGCCGGGCAGGACCCGGCCCTGTGGGACCTTTTCAGCCTGGAAAACCAGGTCCGGCCCGGTCTGCCGCCTTTCTTTATCTGGCACACGGTGGCGGACGAGCTGGTCCCGGTGGAAAACTCCCTTCTGCTGGCCGGAGCCCTGCAGAAAAACCGGATTTCCTATGAGCTCCACCTGTTTCCCCATGGTTCCCACGGCAGCAGCACCTGCCACCGTGAGGTGAACCATCCCGATCCCCATAATGCAACCTGGTTGCCGTTGTGCATCGACTGGTTGGCCGATGTTTTTGATTTTCACCTGTAATAGGGAGGCGTTTTTGCCATGAAGATCTTTTTCTATACCCTGCGGGAGTTCGATGAACTGCCCTACTGTGAAACCTTCAAACAGAAATACGGCATCGACTATGCCTGGACCTCCGAGCCGCCTCGCCCGGATAACCTGCACCTGGCCGAAGGCTGCGACGCAGTGAGCACCAACCCCTGCGAGATCCTTCCCGAGTACCTGCACACCTTTGCCGGAATGGGGGTGCGGTACCTGCCCTGCCGCAGCATCGGGTACGACCACATTCCCTTGGATACCGCCAAGGAGCTGGGGCTGCGGGTCTCCCACAGCCATTATCCGCCGGAAGGGGTGGCCAACTACGCCATTATGCTCATGCTCATGGCCACCCGCAAGATGAACCAGATCATGCTGCGGGCCGCAGCCCAGGATTACTCCCTGCCCGGCAAGATGGGCAAGGACCTGTCCAGCTGCGCGGTGGGTGTCATCGGCACCGGCAAGATCGGCCGCACGGTCATCCGGCACCTGTCCGGGTTCGGCTGCCGTATCCTGGCCTATGACCTGTATCCCAACGAGGAAGTCTGCAACACGGCGGAGTATGTGGACCTGGATACCCTGTATGCCGAGAGCGATGTCATCACCCTGCATCTGAATGCCACGCCGGAGAACCACTACCTCATCAATGAGGCAGCCATTGCCAAGATGAAGCCGGGGGTGCTGCTCATCAACACCGCCCGGGGCACCCTCATCGAGCCCAAGGCGCTGGTCAACGGGCTGGAAAGCGGTAAGATCGGCGGCGCCGGTCTGGATGTGGTGGAGGACGAAAACGGTATCTGCTACTATAACCGTACCGGCGAAGCCCTGGCCAACCGGGAACTGGCCCTGCTGCGCAGCTTTCCCAATGTCATCGTCAGCCCCCACACCGCCTTCTATACCGATGTGAACGTGGCCAGCATGGTGCAGAGCGCCTTTGAGGCGGTGAGCAACATGGCGGCCGGCCGCCCTGAACCCAACGAGGTGCATCTGTGAGCCTGGAACCCGGCCGCACCGGGGAACCGGAACTGGAGGCCGCCCTGGCGGATTGCCCCCGGCTGAAACCGTCGGATGAATTCTCCTTTGCCTGTGCGGGCTGCGGGGACTGCTGCCGCAGCCGCCGGGACCTGGTGCTGTCCGGTCTGGACCTGTACCGCCTGGCCCGGTGGATGCGCCTGCCGCCCCGCACGGTGGCGGATGCCTTCTGCCGCCGGGAGATCGGCGCCGCTTCCTGCCTGCCGGTGCTGGTACTGCGCCCTTCGGCCCGAACCGGGGACTGTCCGTTTCTGGAAGGGGATGGCTGCGCCGTTCATCCGGCCCGTCCGCTGGCCTGCGCCTTGTATCCGCTGGGCCAGTCCATTGACCCGGACACTGCCCGGGTGGAATACTTTCCCCAGCTGCCGTTGTGCGGAACTACCGCGCCCGGCCGGACCCTGGCCAAGTATCTGGACCATGCCGGCGTGACCGAACGGGGCGGTACGGACGCTTCCTGGGCGGTGGAGTGCACCCGCCTGTCCGACCTGCTCAAAGCCGCGGGGGGCAGGGAACATCCCCGCTTTGCCCCGGCGGTGCGGCGCATCGAACGGGCTTTGTACTACGATTACTCCACCCGGGATGAGTTCTACCCGCAGTTCCGGGAAAACCTGGATGCTTTGTATGCGGTCCTGCGCAAATTGCTGGGAATTGTACCCTGAATCAAAATAAAGCAGCCCTTCTTCCTTTGGCGGCCATCGCCGGGAAGAAGGGCTGTTTGCTTTGTATGGAAAAAATCAGTCAGCAGCAGAAGAAGCCGCCGCGTCCGCAGCAGCAGATGCTGCACAGGTTGCACATCATCAGATACAGCCAGGCCTGCAGGCAGAAGTTGCCCTGCTGCATGCGGGACCCGGGCTGGGTGTAGGCTTGCTGGTAGGAAGTGTAGGTGCGTCCGGGATTCTGCAGCCGGTCCAGCAGCCGCTGGTATTCGTAGTTGTTGGGTTCCATGCTCACGGCAGTGCGGGCTTCGTTCTGGGCGTTGATGTTGTTGCCCAGCCCGGAGTTGGCCAGTGCCGCATAGTAATGCCAGCGGGCGGTTCGGTCGGCCGTGGGCACGCTGTTCAGCACGTTGAGCGCTTCGGTGTAATAGCCGTTGCGGATATAGTTGTTGGCGGCCTGCATTTCGGGGGATTCCCGGCCGGTGTTGCTGCGGGTCTCGTATCCGCCGAACCCGAAGGGATCAAACCCGAATCCGAACCCGAAGGGGTCCTGGTAGCCGTTATTCTGGCGGCCGTAACCGCTGTAAGGCCCGGAACCGCCCTGGCTGTATCCGCTTTGGGTCTGCTGGCGGCCGCCGCCGGAACGCAGACGCATGATCTCACTGTAGGCGGCCTGCACTTCCTTGAACTTGTCCTCGCAGGTGGGGTCGTCGGGGTGCAGGTCGGGGTGATACTGCTTGCACTTCTGGCGGTATGCTTTTTTGATGGTCTCCTCGTCAGCCCCCGGCTGGATGCCCAATACGCTGTACGGATCGGTCATTCGTCTTGCTTCCCCTTCCTTGCCTTGCCGGGCTTGCTGCGCATGGCCTTCACCAGCGCGTACTTGCTCCACACCCCGGCATAGATCGTGTTATGCAGCAGCTGCCCTTCGGGTGTGTCGGTCAGAATGGGCAGCAGATTGAAATTCTGGGCACACAGGCCCATCTGTTGGGTCAAAAGTTCGTGGCACCGCTCTTCAAAACCGGCTTTGTCGGTGCCGAATTCCCCGGCGGTGGCGGCCAGCGCGTTGAAGCTGCCCCGGCGTTTGTCCTTGTTCAGGTCGTCGTAGGCGTCCATCAGGTAGATGAACCCGCCCAGGCCACGTCCCATCCCGTCCAGGGTGGGGGACCACATGTCCTCCCGGCAGCAGAATACCGCGCCCAGCAGCGCCCCGAAACAGTTGCAC
>CAUEKL010000015.1 GCA_959018215.1 uncultured Gemmiger sp. | reverse complement strand
AACTGACTCTTAATCAGTGGGTCCTGGGTTCGAGTCCCCGATGGTGCACCAAAAAGTACCGCAACGAATGTTGCGGTACTTTTTTTATGCAAAACAAATCTGTTTATAACCCTGTTCAGCAAAAGCACTGAACAGGGTTTTTTGTTTGCTCTAGTCTTTTCTCTCCATTACAGGCCGTTGAACTAGTGTTGCAGGGAGCAGGCATACATTCTTCAAACTATCCGCTTTTGAATATATAGAACCATATTCCGTACCGCAGTTGGTACATAGGCGTTTTTGGGCAAGAGAATGTAGAATACGCGGTTGGCAATTGTACTTTGCAAAGGATAGTAAAGAAGGCGATCATTATGGGGGGAAACGATACGGTCGCTGACAAAGGTGACGCCCATGGACGCCTCTGCCAGATGAAAGGCGGTAACTAGCTGGTTTAGTACGAGCTTCACACAGGGATGAATACCTGCCTCCTCAAACATCTGCCAGGCACGTTCGTGGAGGTTGTTGCCTTCGGACAGAAGGATAAACTCTTCGTCAGCAAACCAGTCAAGCGGTGCTTTTGGACAATCCTCATCCAGATGGCGTCCTTCCAGCACCTGCCGGGCAGTCAGGGCTATTTCCCCGTGCTGCTGATGGATTGGGTTTTCTCTTGGAACAGCCAGCAGGATACGATCCTCAAACATGGGGTAGTGTGGATATGCCTGAATGAGTTCAGGCTTGCAGTTGAAGGTCATATCCAACTCCCTGCGCTCCAGCATTTCCCCTAAAGCAAAGGAACTGTTCTCCACAATTTGCAGGGTGACGCCTGGGTACAGCTGGTTGAAGCCTACCAGCAATTCCGGCAGGATATAGGCGTTCAGATAGTGGGTGCCCCCCAAGCGGATCGTCCCGGTGACCAGATTCTGAATATCCTGCAGTTTTTGTGTCTGCTCCCGTTCCAGCTGTCGAATTTTACGGGCGGTGTCTAAATATATTTCTCCGGCTTCGGTCAGCTTCAAAGGGTGATGCTTACGATCAAACAGCGGCACGCCCAGTTCCTTTTCCAGCTTACGAATAGCCATACTCAGTGTGGGCTGGGTCAGGTAAAGTTTTTCTGCTGCTTTGGAAAAACTGCCCTGTTGCCAGATGGTATAGACATACAACATCTCTGGTGTCAAAACATCACCTGCTTTATAAAATATATTTATATATATATAAAGATCATAAAATTGATTATAACACTCCTTTTTGCTATTGTAAAGATACACAAAAACATTCCTCGGCCGGGAAAATTTTCGTGGAAAAGGAGTCCAAAAAATGGAAATCAATGCTTTGTTGATGAACGAAAACGACAATGTGGTGACCTGTGTGAAAGAGGTGCCTGCTGGGGAGGAAATCGTCTATCGTAAAGGAAGCGAGATGTGCCATCTGAAGGCTGTTGAAACCATTCCTGCTTGTCATAAGGCCGCTCTGGTGCCGCTGGACGAAGGGACCGACGTACATAAATACGGTGAGCTCATCGGCCGCACCACGGCTCCCATTGTGGCCGGCGGCTGGGTCAGCCACGAAAACATTCTCAGCGTGCCCCGGGATTACGACGCGGAGCTGGTGCCCGAGACCGACGAGGAACCGGCGGAAATCGTACCTACCAAAACGGGGCTCAAGTTTTGGGGTTACCGCCGGGCAGAGGGCCGCCCCGGCATCCGCAACCATGTGCTAATCCTGCCCGGCTGTGCCTGCGGCAGTGAGACCGCACGCATCGTGGCCAGCCAGGTGCGGGGGGCCGTGAATATCATCTTTAACACCGGCTGTTCCGACGTGGCGGCCAACACCGCCATGAGCCAGAAGGTCCTGACCGGTTTTGCCTGCAACCCCAACGTCTACGGTGTGGTCATCATCGGCCTGGGCTGCGAGACGGTGGGCCACAAGCAGCTGCGGGAGAAGATCCAGGGGATGACCTCTAAGCCGGTGGTCTCCTTCGGCATCCAGGACGAAGGCGGCACCCTCAAGACCATCGAGAAGGCGGTGCGCGCCGCCCGGGAGATGGCCGCTCAGGCCGCCCAGCAGCAGAAAGAACTGTTCGACATTTCCGAGCTGTTCCTGGGCATTGAGTGCGGCGGCTCGGATGCCACCTCCGGCATTGCCTCCAACCCTGCTGTGGGCGAACTCAGCGACCTGCTGGTGGACTACGGTGCCACTGCCATGATGAGCGAATCCATCGAGTGGATCGGCGGTGAGCATGTGGTGGCTAAGCGGGCCGCTACCCCCAAGATCCACAACCAAATCATTGAAGTCTGCCGGGCCTATGAGGAACACCTGAAGGCGGCTGGGCAGGACTGCCGTGCGGGCCAGCCCACCCCGGGCAACAAGGCGGGCGGCCTGTCCACTCTGGACGAAAAAAGCCTGGGCTGCATCCGCAAGGGCGGCACCCGCCCCGTAGTGGAAGTGCTGGAACAGGCCCAGAAACCCACCCGCCACGGAGCTCTGGTCATGGACACCGCCGGCTACGACATCTCCTCGGTGACCTCCATGGTGGCAGCGGGCTGCCAGGTGGTCATCTTCACCACCGGCCGGGGCACTCCCACCGGAAACGCCATCGTACCTGTGCTCAAGGTCACTGCCAATGAGCGCACCTACCACAACATGGAGGACAACATGGACGTGGACCTGTCGGCCATCGTCCGGGGCGAAAAGACCTACCAGGAGATGGGCACTGAGCTGCTGGACGAGATTGTGGCCATCAGCAACGGTAAGCTCACCAAGGCGGAAGCCTACGGGTTCTCCGACATCGCAGTGGACCACGTCTGTCGGTTTGTATAAGGATGTAAATCAGGAAGGAGAAAAAAATGTCATCACTGGCAATTTGTCTTATTATTTGTGTGCTGACCATGATCAGCTATGTGGTCGGCAAGCTGCCGATGGGCCTGACCGCTATGGTCAGTATGATGGCCTTTGTCCTCACCGGCTGCCTGGACCCTGCCACAGCAGCCGGCTACTTCGGCAATCCCAATGGCCTGATGATGATGGCCATGTTTGTGGTGGCCGCCGGTTTCAACCGTACCCAGTTTGTCCGCACGGTTGCTTCCAGCGTCAACCGCATTGCCAAGGGGTCGCTGATCCGTGTGATGTTCGGTTATGTACTTATCACGATGATCCTGTCCCAGTTTATTCAGAGCTCGGTCATTGTCTATGGTATCATGGCTCCCATGCTCATTGCCAGCTGCGAAGAACTGCATATCAGCCCCTCCAAGGTTCTGTTTCCCATCGCCATGGCCTGCATCTCTACGGTATCGGCCCTGCCCCTGGGGGGCGGTGCTACCGTCTTTGCCGAGATGAACGGCTATCTCCAAGCAAATGACTACACCACGTTCGCCGTTGCTCTCACCGATCCCATGAAGGCCCGTCTGCCCGCGGTGATCGCCATGTTTATCTACTGTGTATTCATCTCTACCAAAGTCAGCCCTGCAGAGCCGCCACTCAAGGGCAACGCTTTGCAGGCCCGTGCTGATAACCGGGAACCCTTGTCCCCGTTCAAAGAGCGCGCGGGTTATATCATCTTTATTCTGACCACCATTGCCCTTCTGTTCCAGCCCCAGCTTGGCATTGAAACCTGGGTCATCTGTGTCACCGGTGCAGTGGCTATGGTTCTCTTCGGCGTTCTCTCTGAAAAGGAAGCAGTGGCTGCTATCAACTTGCCTATGGCCTTCCTTTTTGTAGGCTCTTTGGCCATGGGCGGTGCCCTGACCCAGACCGGCGCCGGTGACGTGGTTGGTGCTATTCTGGCTGACTTTGCCAACATGCTCAGCAACCCCTACCTCATCGGTTTCGTCTTCTTCATCGTGCCCTTCCTGCTCACCCAGGTGATGATGAACCGCACGGTCATGATCATCTTCATTCCCATCGCCATTCTGGCCTGCAAGGCCATGGGCGCCAACCCGGTGGGCATTGTGCTGCTGGTCCAATCCGCCTGCCTGAGCTCTTTCATGACCCCCATGGCCACCCCCGCCATCCCTATGTGCATGGCCAACGGCGGGTATGATCTGAAATCCATCGTCAAACAGTCGGTGATCCCCGCCGTGATCCTCTGCATCGTGTCGGTGCTGTGGATCATGACCGTCTTCCCGATGTATGAATAAGGGGGTATCTGCTATGCTGCAAGTACAAAGATTTCCGTCCGATATGGCCGCCTTTGCGGTAGACCGTCAGGAACCCCGCCGCTGCCTGGTATCCGGCCTGTTTGAGGAGCCGGTACAGGTGGGGGAGACCACCCGCACCTTTTATACCTACCTGAAACCGGGCCTTGTCTACAACCGGCCCTGCCTGGTAGTGGCTCCGCCCGACGATATGCCGGTGCTGGACTATCTGGAAAAGAGCCCCTGGCTCGCTTTTGCCGAAGCTCACGATCTCTTTCTCCATGTGCTCATTCCTGGCAAGGACGGTTGGGATCTGACCGGTGCTGACGCCGACTATATGAACCGTGTATATGTGCAGATCAACGGCCGCCGGAGTTATGTGGTCATGCAGGATAACATCTACGCTGTAGGTGTTGGCAAAGGCGCCGACGTAGCCCAGCAGGCCGTCATGAAGATGAGCAGTGAATGGTCGGGCCTGGCAACCTTCGGGGATCTGGAGGAGGCCGCCCTGCGCAACGCTGATGTTACAGCCGGAGGGGAAAACACCGGCAAGACCGAGCTGTCCATCTCGGCGGCCAAAACCCAGGTGCCGGTCTGGATGGTCTGGAGCGAAAACACCGGTGCCAATGCCAGCGTTTGCACCTATTGGAAGCAGATGAATGACACCGAGGATGAACCCTACGCCAACCGTTGGGCGGACGAGATCTACCTGCCCCGTACCGTCTGTAAAAAGAGCCAGATCAATGAGGAAAAGATCAGCCAGGTACGGGTGACTAACCGCTTTGCCGGAACCCTGCAGGAAGATCTGCTTGAGGCCGTCTGGGCCTATCTGAGCAAAGCCTGCCGTCACCGCTGCTACGGCACCAAAGCCCTGCGAAACCGTATCGACCCCGAGGAATACGGCATGACCTATCATACAATGGAACTTGACGGTTTCACACGGGTGTGGTATGAGTATGTGCCCGAACGGGTGAAGAATCTGGGCAGACCGGTGCCGCTGGTGGTCTGCATGCACGGCCGTGGCGGTACGGCGGAAAGTTTTATCAGCCTGTCCGGTATGAGCCGGGTGGCCGAAGAACGGGACTTCATTGTGGTCTTTCCCGAGGCAGGGGTACACCAGCAGCGCCCCGGCGCCCTGCGCAATCTGCTGCTCTGGAACGGCAGTTATGAGGACAAGCCCATCGACGATGTGAAGTTTGTTCTGGCCGTTCTGGAAGACGTCAAGGCACGCTGGTCTGTGGATACCACCCGTATCTATGCATGCGGTCAGTCCAGCGGCGGTATGATGACCTCCACCCTGGCCCAGAAAGCCCCCGGCGTTTTCGCTGCGGTAGCTCCTTGGTCCGCGCTGGCCGATCCCGACCATGAGCTGCAGCTGCCTGAGGCCATCGCCCCGGCGGTACCCTACTTCTTCCTTTTTGGAGAGAAAGACTGGCTCTGTGCCGATCCCGAACACGGCGAACTGGAATACCATGCCAGCAAGGACATTGCCGCTTTCCTGCGCAACCTGATGAAGATCTACGGGCTGCGCACCACTCCGCTGCGTTATACCTGCGGCGAAGTAAGCTATTATGTTTACCCCAACGCAAAGCAGGTCCCCATGCTGGTGGTGGGCACGGTGCGGGATATGTCCCATGCCAACTACCCGGCGGAAAGCTGGTACTCCTATGACGAGTTCCTTTCCAAGTTCTCCAAAACATCGGACGGCACCTTGCTCTACATGGGCGAACCAGCACTTTAATCTGACATTTCCTCCCGTTAGGGACTCCTCTTTTTATGCAAGAGCATGCCGCCGCAAGTCTGTGGCGGCATGCTCTATTTTGAAAACTAAATTTTGTGTTTGCCGCCCTTTATTGTGTTAGGAGGTTTTCTATGCAAACCAATTCATCTGTAGGCCAGTACGAAGTATATACTTCTGTGGCCGATTCCACCCCCCTGGGCAACATCATCACCGGGTTGGTGCTGTTCACCCTGTGGCCGGTGCTTTTCGGCCTGGCGGACACCTCCGCCATGGCAGCCGTGCTGCCCTGGGCCCTGGCCGCCTGCCCCCTGATCCTGCTCACCAGCGTGCAGGCCTTCAAGGCGGGCAACGTCATCGGCGCGGTGGCCAACGGGGTTCTTTCCGGCGTGACCCTGGTGCAGAACGGCATCTGGGGCGCGGTGGTGGTCGTCTACACGGCGGCCGGGCGCACCGTGCCCGAAGCCATTGCCGGGGTCAAAGGCTATGTGGACGGCGCTGCATTTCTGGCGGCGGCGTTCATGCTGCTGTGCATCTCCGCCACCTTCGTCCGGCTGAAAAACGGCCCCATGGCCTTCTTTATGGGGGTCATCTGCCTGGGATTCATCTGTATGGGGCTCAGTGACCTGGGCCTTGTGAACCTGCGTACCCCGGCAGCGGTGTGTATCATGGCCTTTGCGGGCTGGATGCTCTATTCCGGCAGCGCCATGCTCATGCATGTTACGTTAGGTAAAAAAGCGTTACCTTATTAAAATGTTGCGGAAAGGAGAAAAGTGTATGGCTGTTGGCTTTAGAGCGTTTCTGCAATTCGAGCGGCCGGATTTGGCACTGATAAAAGCGTTTGAAGGGATTCCCAGTAGTAATATTGGCGACTGTGTAAAGAAGATGAATTGCATGTTTGGTGGTATACGTGCCTTTAATCACCACCGGTTATTAGGAACGGCATTCACCGTGAAAGTGCCTTCTGGGGACAATCTGGTTGCACAAGCTGCACTGGATTATACACAGCCTGGCGATATTCTCGTTGTTGACGGAGCTGGATACACCGACCGTGCCTTGGTTGGCGGTATGATGCTGGCTTATGCGCAGCTGAGAAAATTGGGTGGTTTTGTGGTGAACGGAGCCATCCGGGATCTGGACGATATTCGCGCCGGAACCATCCCGGTGTTTGCAAAGGCAGTGACTCCACAAGGACCATACCGAGAAGGACCGGGTGAAATGAATGTGCCGGTGGTCTGTGGAGGACAGGTCGTTATGCCGGGCGATATTCTAGTGGGGGACGAAGACGGGATTGTCGTTATTCCCAGACTGGATGCGCCAGAATTGCTGGAAGCAGCCAAAAAGAATCTTGAAGAAGAGCAGAGAACGGTGGCACGAATGGGGCAAGGGCTCTATACGGAAAACGAACACAAAGATGCTTTCACCAGTCGGTTTACCCGTCAGGGCGGTACTTTTTGCAATAGAAACTGGAGTGGAACAGCCGCACCATAACGAACAGAGGGCATGTACTTACACGTTCCGGCTTTCAGCCTAGTCGGAGTTGAGACTAAAGTCATGAAGCAAAAAATCTTGAGGAAAAATCGGGAAAGGAAATTTGTATGAAATACCAGTATCCCCATCTGTGCGCCCCCATCACCATCGCGGGGGTGACCTTCCGCAACCGGATGTTTTCCGCCCCCATGGGCGGCACCGACATCACCAACGACGGCTGCATCGGTCCCAAGTCCACCGCTTTCTATGAACTGCGGGCCAAGGGCGGCGCCGGGGCGGTGACCGTGTCCGAGTGCATGGTCCACCCCGCCACCGACGGCTCCCACGCCTACCATCTGGATGAGAGCATCCTCAATTCCCTGGCTGCCGCCGCCTACACGGCGGACGCCATCCGCCGCCACGGGGCCATGCCCAGCCTGGAACTGTCCCATTCGGGCATGTATTCCGGCACCTACATGACCGACAAGAGCAAGCAGAAGGGTCTGGCCCAGTGGGGTCCCTCCGCCTGCACCCGCCCCGACGGGGTGGAAGTGGGCGAGCTGACCAAAGAGATGATCGCCGACATCGTCAAATCCTACGGCCATGTGGCGGGCCTGGCCAAGCGGGCGGGCTTTGAGATGCTCATGATCCACGGCGGCCACGGCTGGCTCATCAACCAGTTTTTCTCTCCCTACTTCAACAAGCGCACCGACGAGTACGGCGGCACCCTGGAAAACCGCTGCCGTTTCGCCATCGAAGTACTGAAGGCCGTGCGGGAGGCCGTTGGCCCCCGCTTCCCCATCGAGTTCCGCCTCTCCGGCTCGGAACTGTTCGAGGGCGGGTACGACCTGGCCGAAGGCTGCCGCATTGCGGAACAAATCGAACCTTACATCGACCTGCTCCACGTTTCTGCGGGCACCTATCAGCGGGGCTTCGGGGACACCCACCCCAGCATGTTCAAGGACCACGGCTGCAATGTCTACCTGGCGGCTGAGATCAAGAAGCATGTGAAGGTGCCGGTGGCCACCATCGGCGGGCTGAACGACCCCGCCCAGATGGAGGAAATTATTGCCTCCGGCAAGGCGGATGTGGTCTACATGGCCCGCGCCCTGCTGGCCGATCCCTTCCTGCCCAACAAGGTCATGGCCAACCGCGGCGACGAGATCGTCCGCTGCCTGCGCTGCTTCACCTGCATGGCGGAGCGCGCCGCCACCTCCACCCGCCGCTGCACGGTGAACCCCCTCATCGGCCGGGAGCTGGAGGGCGACACGATTTACCCCGCCCCCGAGAAGAAGAAGGTCCTGGTGGCGGGCGGCGGCCCCGGCGGTCTGTATGCGGCCTACACGGCGGCCCGCCGCGGCCACAGGGTCATCCTCTGCGAGAAGGACAACGAGCTGGGCGGCATCCTCAAGAGTGAGCAGGCCCTGCCGTTCAAGCATGAGATGTACGAGCTGGCAGGCACCTACGCCAACATGGCCCGCAAGGCAGGCGTAGAAATTCGGCTGAACACCGCCGTTACGCCGGAACTGGTGGAAGCCGAGGCCCCCGACGCCCTCATCATCGCCGTGGGTTCTGCGCCGCTGGTGCCGCCCATCCCGGGCCTGAAGGGTGACAACGTGGTCATCGTCAACAACTACTACAAGGAAAAGGATAAGGTCACCGACGATGTGGTGGTCTTTGGCGGCGGCCTGGCTGGCTGCGAGTGCGCCATCCATCTGGGCCAGGAGGGCAAGCGGGTCCACCTCGTCGAGATGCGGGACGCCCTGGCCCCCGACGCCAACGTCCGCCACCGTCCGCTGCTGCTCAAGGAAATCGAGAAGTACGTCACGGTGCACACCGGCTGCAAGGGCCTGGAAGTGCGCCCCGACGGCATCCTCTGCGAGACCAAGGACGGGGAACAGGTCCTCGTCCCCGGTACCACCGTCATCTGCGCCCTGGGCCAGCGCTCCCGCACCGCCGACGTGGAAGCCCTGCGGGGCACCGCACCCTTTGTGCGCATCATCGGCGACGCCGCCAGGGTGAGCACCATCACCAACGCCGTCTACTGGGGCTATCACGCGGCCCTGGACATCGGCACCGGCTGCTAAGTAGGAAAAAGGCTGGATTCTACTGCAGCGGCCTGAAACAATATCTTGATACTATTGTTCTTAAGATAAAAGTCTATGGGTATGCTAGCTTGCCCAATAACAATAAAATAAAAGGAAAAACTATATAGGACAAGTGTGCCCATTTTTAGCCGCTCGGTTTCTGGTAATGCCGGAACTGAGCGGCTTTCTGTTTTTCCCCCTCTCCACACCTCTCCCCCTAGTATAAATTTACCGGCTGGGAAGAAAAGTTATCTACCAGCCGTTCACATAGATCCGCAAATCTCAACAAAAACGAAAGTGAGGCAAAAACCATGAACATTGGCATCGATCACGGCTATTATGCCATCAAGACGCGGCATTGTTCTTTCCCAGCCGGTCTTACAGCCTACGGCAGCCACGAACCTTACACCCGCCAGGGACTCCTTGAGTTCGGCGGGTGTTTTTTTGTTTGCGGAACCGGACGTCAGCCGATCCAGCGCGACAAAACCATCAACGACAACTACTACATGCTGACGATGGCTGCATTGGCGCAAGAAATCTGCAGCCGAGGCGCACCCACCGAGTGTTCGGTTCGAATTGCGGCTGGCCTTCCGCTGACCAGTTATGGCCGGGACAAGCCGAAGTTTCGCAGCTATCTGCTTCGTCCTTCCCAGCCGGTTCAGTTCCGCTACGAGGGTGTGGAATACAGCATCACCATCGCGGATGTGCAGCTGTTTCCCCAGGGCTTTGCGGCCCTGATGGCCGAACCGGATCTGCTGACCGACGAACCGTCGCTACTGCTCATGGACATCGGCGGATGGACAGTGGATCTGATGCGGATCGACAACGCCCTGCCTGTAGCGGAAACGGCGCACAGCCTGGAACTGGGGATGATCCGCTGCATCGATGAAATCCGGGAGCGGGTCCGTCAGGAAACCGGACTTTCGCTTACCGATGCTCAGATCGAGCAGATCCTGGCAGGCCAGCCCTGCAGCCTGCCGGACGAGGTACGCAGCATTGTGAACAAACAGGGCCGGCTGTATACCGAGCGTTTGTTCTCCGCAGTCATGGAAGCGGGATTCGACCTTCATGCGATGCCTCTGGTCATGCTGGGCGGTGGAGCCTGTATCGTAAACCGCCACGTCAGCCCCAAAGACGGCCTGTGCCGCGTGATTCCGCTGCTGGATGACCGGGTGAACGCCATCGGTTTCGAGCGCGCCTTGGGCCGCGTTCAGGGCACGGTGAGCGAGGGGTGAAACGGCCACAATTTGTATTCAGACCCACACTGAGCAATCCAGACCACCGGAAAGCGTGGGAAAGACTACAAGAAATACCAAAAGGCCAGCGCAAAGACTTCTTGGTGAGAGCAATTCTAGCCGAGATGGAAACAGAGCAGCTCAAAAAAGAAATTCGTCAGGTGCTGCGAGAAGAATTGACTTCCAGAGAAGGAAAAACAGGCAATTACATACCGACTGCGGAGAAAAAGGTACCCAAACAAACGCTGGATTTTTTGGCATCGCTCTGCGACTGACAGATCAATCCCCATTGTTGCTTATGATGTATTTCTGACACAATATTCGATGTATTATCGTTGGTTTTAGTGAATAGCTTTCTGCTTGTGTTTGCAGTATGCTTTGCTTAGCCCAAGAGGAAAAGCACAAGAAAGGAGCCATAGCATGAGCAAATTAACGGTAACACTTCCGGATGATCTGCACGTACAAATCCGGCAGGAACTGGAAGAACAGGGCATCACCACCGGCCAGTTCATCGAGATGGTGGTCACGAAATACTTTACGAAAGACAAGAAAGGAGCAACCGATATGGCAACCAGAACCATCGCATTTCAGGTATCCGAGGAACTCTACCAGCGTATCAAAGACTACCTCAAGCACTACGAGGAAACCTACGGACGGAAGCTGAGCCAGAAAGACTTCATGGTCCAGCTCATTGAGGCCGAGCTTGACGCCGTCGACGAGGAAGCCGAGGCCGCAGCCGCGCAGAAGCAGGACCCCAGCGCGGAGATGAACGATACCGTGGGAGAAGATCCCGCGGAAGATCCGGCAGAGTCGGACGATGAAGATGAACCGGACGTCGATCAGGAGAACAACGACCCCGATGAGGACAGTGATACGGACGAGGAGACCAACACCGAGGAAGCCCCCGATGAAGCCACGGATGGCGAATCGGAGTACGGCGAAAGCGGTGATGCCTACACAGAAGAATAACCATAACAGCCAGCCCCGCAGGTCAACAGCCTGCGGGGCATTTTTCATATCTCTATGAAAGGGGGAATGCCTTTGCTTGTGCTCTAAATAACAACACCATCAATCAGAAAGGAGCGGATGCGAAAGACCATTCACTATATTGATATGTTTGCCGGCATGGGCGGCTTTCGGGAGGGACTGACCAGAGCCGGCGATTTTGTTTGCATGGGACACTGTGAGATCGATAAATACGCTGACCGCAGCTATCGCGCTCTGTTTGACACGGAGGGAGAGTGGTTCATTGACGATGCCCGAAAAGCCGATCCCGATACAATGCCCGACTTCGAACTGCTCTGCGGAGGATTTCCTTGCCAGGCTTTCAGCCTTGCCGGCAACCGACGAGGGTTCGGAGATCCCCGCGGCACTCTCTTCTTCGAGCTGGCCCGATTGGCTGAAGCCCGGAAGCCTCGCTATTTGCTGTTTGAAAACGTACCCGGCCTGCTTTCTCATGACGGCGGACGGACGTTTGCGACGATCCTCCATACGCTGGACAGACTGGGGTATGGTGTGGAATGGCAGGTGCTCAACAGCAAAGATTTCGGTGTTCCCCAGTCCCGCCGCAGGGTGTACCTTGTCGGATATCTTGATGCTCGATGTAGAGGAAAAATACTTCCTTTCACCACAGCAGCAGGAAATGCTCTTGCACAAGTTCGACCAGGCGCCCAGGGAGAACGAATCTATTCCCCCGACGGAATAAGCTGTACACTGGCTGCTCATGCGGGAGGATTTGGAGGACGCACCGGTTTGTATGCTGTCGGATTGCCCATCAAAGAAGCGACCCGAAAAGGCTACAAGATGGCCTATGAAGGGGACAGCATCGACATCAGTTACTATAGCACCAACACCCGTCGCGGAAGGGTGGGACACAAAATTGCCCACACCCTCACCACCGGATCAACACAAGGGACACCATGCTTCATCGACATGAACCGTGATCCGAAAACCACCGAGATAGCCCGCTGCTTGACCGCAAAACAGAATGGCGGGATTCGCAAGCATAAGAGGGAGGCTTCCGGGGTCCTGTACAATGGCCGTATCCGTCGTTTGACTCCACGGGAGTGCCTGCGTCTGCAGGGCTGGACAGATGACCGCATCGACAAGGTACTAACCATTCAAAGCGACAATCAGGTCTACAAACAGGCCGGAAATGGCGTGACGGTCAATGTGGTGGAGGCCATCGGAAGGCGGCTGGCTGCGCTGGATGCTCAGCTCTACGGAAAAACATAAATCGCCATGGGACAGACCCTTGCCACAAAGCGGGGGCCTGTTTCTCTTACAGGAAAGGAGGCGTTTGATTTTGGGAATTCACGCGATTTCAACTGATAGTCTGCGCCGCATGAACGACAGAGAAGGATTGATCTTACAAGGCTGCGGTGGCGATCTGCAGGAATGGCTGGACGGTATCAATGAGATGTTTACCGAAAACGGCATTCTTAAGGATGGTACCAAGTTTCAGGATATCTCCTCCTTTGAGTATGACGGCCTGACCTGTCTGCTCTATCCCTTTGAGGGCGTGAAGCTGGACGTCGGAAAACTTGCCATGTGGCGGATACAAACCCATGCAACTTTCGGCGGCACGTGGCTCTCGGATTTTGTTCCGAACCGTTTGGGAGGTTTTATCCCGGAAATAAGGCGACCAGCGGATGCGGCGGAAGCCCCCGCACGACCTAAACCGAAAAGGCAACAGGAGCGGTAACCCAAGATGCATTTGTAATAAAGGAGACAGTTATGCCGAATCATTTTATTAAACTCTGGAAACGGGGGTTGGCACTGCTGTTGGCAGGAGTTTTGCTGTTCAGCAATCTGAGCGGCTCTCTGGCATTTGCAGAATCCACCCCCTCGCAAGAAACCACAACGGCAACTTCTGAAACCGCAGAAACAGCAGCGGAAGGAGCGCTGAGCGAACAAGCTCAGGCGTTTGTGGACGCTGTTGCGGCGATGAATCGTGACAGCATGGTGGCAGCCAGCAACGCCTGGGGGCTGGCGCATCAGGCGTGGATGGCTGACCTGGACAACGCCGTGTTGGAGTCTAAGCTCAATGATGCCATTGCCGCGCAGGAAGAAGCCTGTGCACCGCTGTATGAAGCAGAGGATCTGTATAACCAGATCCCGGAAGCGGAACGTAGTGATGACCGTGTGCAAGACGCCTATGCCGTGTGGGCAGCTATTCTTGCAGCCACCTACGCCGCGATGGAAAACCCGGTTGCTACCGGAGCGGGTGGGGAACCGGATCTGGGCGAGATCACTGAGATGCTTTACGACGATCTGCCGGATGCACCAACCGGCAGCTATATCGGTAGCATGGGGCTGCCCATTGCCACTGGTCAGACTCGCATTTCCGTTTCGGAATGGGTAACAGACCTGTACGACGGTGTGGATGCTCATATCGATGCTGAAGCCTTGCACGCAGATGACCCGATCATTACAGTGGGCCGGGAACCTGGAGAAGAATATGCCATTGTTCCCTTGATGGTACAGGTCGAATACCCTGCCAATGGGAGCACATCGGAGATTCTCCTGCCGGAGGACGTGGTTCTCATGGACTTTGAGGGCCAACCGGCGGATGCAGATGAAATCGAATCCATTACCAAGACCGGCTACAAAGAAACTTCTGCTTTTGCGTCCGGTTTCTATGTGAAAGCCGACCATGACTTTTCAGTGGAGTTTCGCTACAGTGCGCCGGATGGCACTGAACTGAGCAAGACCCTGCAGGTGAAATTGGGCGAGAGCAAGGCAGCCACGAAAACCGCGGCGAATGCCGTAGCCGGCACCTATGCTGCCGGACCCACACCCCCGTTTACCACCGGTAAGATCACCTCGATCAGCTTCGAGGGTGGAACGTGGCTGGTTTGGTTTAACGGCATGGAGGCTTACTGCTGCAGCCATGGTCTGAATGGCCAGCCTACGGGTTGCCCAACTTATAGTTTTTCGTATGTGTCGCGGCTGGAACCCGGTCAATATACGCCCGGTAACCACTATGCGAACCAGATCAATATATGGGGCGGGCTGGGACAGCTTTCGCTGAACCTGCTGGAAGAAAAGCACAGCGGAACGACGGCAGCTACTTACGGTTTGGAGAGTGAAAACGCTGCAGACACAGCATATCGCTACTACGATGACGTTCAGCTGTGGATCATGGCCAACTATCCGAATAGCTTGGCCGCCCAAACCTATCGTGCTTCTGCCCAGGAGCTGTCCGAGCAGGGAACTGATAGCAAGGCCGCTACTTACTCTGGCGAAAACGGATACTATACCTATATCTATAACCCGCCTGCCGGGTATGCTTGGCAGGTCATTGCCATTGTAGGCGAAGAAATTTCGGAGGAGGGTGGCGGTACGGATATCCCGGACGTACCCGACTCCGAATACTATTCCGCAAACTGGACGGCCCCTGCGCAGTCCGCCAGCGGCAGCTTTGACTTGACATTCACAGTCAATGCAGACAAACAGCAGCTGGAGACTGGCGAGAAGGTGGACGGTGCCAAGATCACTGTCACGCCTTCCAAGACCAGCGGCAGCATCGACGGCGGCTTCTGGACGATGTCGCCTGCCGGTGCGCAGACCATCACCACCAGCGGCCATACCAACGATGACAACTACCAGAACAATGGCGGTGACGGCACGGTGAGTTGGACGGTGCACTATGAAGTCAGCAAAACCAGCACCACAACACTCAGCGGTCAGGAAGGCCCCTACAGCAGCCAGGACGAAGCGGATGCGGCGGCAGAAGCAGCCAAAAACGCCGCCATTTCCCAGCTGAAGAACGAGGCTCAGGGAATGGTGGATGCAGCCATTGCAGCCGCCCGTGCCGAATTGGCCTGCATTGTTTTCCAGTATGACGAGATTGATGTACCCTATGGGTTCGAGGAATTTTCTGGAGCATTGGGCAGCCACCAGACCATCACTGTGCCTGCTGACAGCAGCAATCATTATGTGATGAAAAACGATGAGTGGAGCCTGCAGGTCGGCTTGAAAAAGGTGGACAGCGAGACTGGTCAGCAGATTGCTGGCGATGCAGTTTACGAGGTCTATGAGTGGGATACTGTTACCCAACAGTATATCCCCTATGGTGGCTACAATAAATATCGAGTGGAACGTAACTCTGATGGTACCTATTCCGTTGTGAACGACACGGAATATGGCACGGAGTTTGATACCAGCCGGAAGATGTATTATACCCAGCGCAATGAGGGCAAGTTCATCATCGTCGAAACTCGTGCGCCTTCTGGTTACTACGGCGATTGGACCGACGTGGAACATCCCGGCACTGCAGGAACGCCACTCGGCAAGCGTGCCTACTACATCGAAATCACCAAAGCCAACGACGGTAGCGTTATCACGCTGGACAACACCCATTACAGTGCTGACATCGCCACCAGCTATACGGGCGGCACCAAGCTGCTGACTTCCGGCGGCGTGGAAACCACTGTAACGATCTACAAGGCCAGTGATGAACCCGCAGCGGAGATCCAGTATCAGGACGCTGGACGTGTCTATGACACTGACAATTCCCGAACCGCAGCAAACGAGGATTCTTACACCATGACTCCTGTAACAGGTGTTATGCAGAATGACCGGACGGTGGGGGAAATTTCCCTCAGTAAAGCTGATCTGGATGCTGTTCGCTATTTGAATGGCCGCGATACCGACGGTAATGCGCTGGCCAGCGGTCAGGCTCATGCTGATGCCCGGTTGGATGGCGCAGTGTATGACTTGTACGCTGCCGAGGATATCCAGCACCCGGATGGCGTAACTGGTACTGTGAATTACGGCAAGATCACCTATGCGGATGGCACCCCCATCTGGCATACCACCATCCGGGACAACTCCGGCCAGTGGGTGGATGACTACCTGCCGGTGCTGGCCAAAGACCATCTCGTGGCCAGTGCGGTGATCAAGGACGGTTGGCTGACCTTCTCGAACCTCTATCTCGGCAAGTATTACATCGTGGAGCGTGGCACCGGCGTTGTGATCCCCGTTGAAGATGGGGCGTACAAGCTGTCTGGCACCTACCCCGATGTTGATTCCAAAACCAAGGAGCCGATAGGGACTACCTCCCAGCTGGCCACCAATGACCAGGGTCAGTACACCGATTACGTCTACAAGAACCAGTGGTCGTACATTGGCGAGGGATACGCTCTGGATGGTACGCATACCTATGATGGCTACTACGAAAGCTATGCCACGGGTTACCTGTGTGACGAGCACAACTACTACATTACCCCCGCCTATGCCGATGAAGGCTGGTACATCGAAAAGATTGCCTTTGAGGATGATCGGCAGGCCGAAGGTAAGGATCTCGACAAAACGACCTACAGTGCCAATTACCATCTGCACCGGGATAACGAGCTGGCCGAAAGCGATGACCAGGTGATGAAAGGAAACATTGAACTCACGAAACGTGTTTCCAGCACCGGTTCCAGCGATGGCATCAAGTTGCAGGGCGCAGGGTTCACCTTCTATTTGATTTCGGATTTGTCCAAAGAATCGCAGTTTGCCAAGACAAGAAGCGGCAAGTATATGATTCAGTCTATCCTGGATGCCTATATCAATCCGGAGTACAACGAATCGTCGCTGAAATATGATTTTTCGGAAGAGCGCCAGGCGGTTGCTAAGACCTACGAGATCGATGGGGACGAGATTGCCGCATATAATGCGACGTTAACCGCCGCCGGTGATTTCAAGAACGGAAGCGGCGACGGCTGGGTTGCGACAGGCCGTCCGTATGAGTATCAACTGTCCGAGATCTTCTCCAACGATATTGGTACACTGCGTGTAGAAGGTCTGCCGTATGGACAATACCTCGTGGTGGAAACTACCACGCCGCGGGACGTTTTCCAGGCGCAGCCTTTTATCGTTGATATTGATCCGACTAACCCGACTAACCCGCAGTCCAATATGGCAAACCCGAAGGAGGCCGTCCAGATCCCGTCCGGAAGCTATAGTGAATATACCATTCTAGACGAAGAAATCGAAGTTTACCTGAGAATCACCAAGATCGATGACGAAACCGGCAAGCCTGTAGCGTTGCCGAACACAGCATTCCAGATCTATTGGATGGACGATCAGGGAAATCACATTCTGGACAAGAATGGAAATCCGAAACGGGTCACGATGACGGACACCAGCGATCCCTCGCTGCCGAAGGTTATCGATACCTTCTATACCAACGAAGATGGTGTTCTGGCGCTTCCGGAAAAACTGCCGTTGGGACATTACCGTATCGTGGAAGTCAACGGACCGGAAGGTTTTTATAACGAATGGATCGATTCCGCTGTTTATGATGGCGGCAATCTGCACGTTGACGACACCGGCCACTACGAAGATGGTACGTTCTACGTCGATTTCGAAGTATCGACAGAACGAGCCTATCAGGCCACAGGCGATAACAGTGAGGACAGCCAGGACATTTTGGTGATCGACGAAGATTATCACGATCATGAAACGATTGGCAAATTGACCATCCGAAAGACGGGACCTGTCCTGACCAGCTGGGAAGAAGAAAACAGCGACCTGCTCGATCCGCAGTATAGCGGAGAGGCGTGGCCCGGCCACTTTGTTTACGGGGATCGTCCTATTCCGTATGCCGAGTACACCATCACAGCCAATGAGGACATTTTCACGGGGGATCATCAGGTCGATGCCGACGGCAACCGTACTCTTTGGTATGCCAAAGGCGATGTCGTTGCTGTCGTGCAGACGGGCGACGGTACCAGCGATATCGTTACATTTGCACCCGGCCGCACCAATTCCACCTATGATTTCCTCTCGATTATCCACGATGGAACCGTAGGCGAAGTGACGGTGACGCTGCCTCTTGGCAGTTACCACATTGAGGAAACCAATGCGCCGTATGGTTATGTTGGCACCAAGCAGAGCTACGATGTGGTATTTTCCTGGGATGTCCAAACCAACAGTGTAGTTATGGCTCAAAGCATTACCTCCACCGATGAGGAAGGCAACGCATCCACGGATACCTTTGAGGTTGTCAACGCGGATGAGGCCACCGCCGAACAGGCAGAGGCGCAGGTCCTCAAGTTCTACAACGAGAGGGTCAAAACGGAGCTCACCGTCTGCAAGCGCGACGTCAAAACGGATGCGTTGGTTGCCGGTGCTGTCTACAACCTGTATACGGTGGATGATATCTACAATGGCTCTGGCGAGCTGCTGTTCCATGCAGGGGATCTGATCGCCACCTCGGCTCCTACCGACTCCGAAGGGCGCACCACGTTCACCTGTGATCTGCCGTTGCGGGGGCTCTACTATGGCATGAGCAACGTACAGATCCCTGAAAACACCACCGCAAACAGTGGACGCTATCTGCTTCGTGAGCTGCGCGCACCGGAAGGATACTACCTCGATGCACCCGACCAGGAGCTGGCCTTCATCTATGCTGGCAGCAGCACGCCTGTGGTGGAACTTGAGCAGACCTTCAAGAACGACGCCACCTCTTTCTATGTATCCAAGCGGGCGCTTACCGGTGACAATGAGCTCCCCGGCGCAACACTTACCATCCAGGACGAGGACGGTACTGTTGTGCGTCAGTGGGGCAGCGGCGACAAGCCCACCGAAATCCGCGGACTGAATTTTGATACGGTTTACACTCTGGTGGAGACCGCCGCGCCCAACGGATACGAGGTTGCAGAGTCCATCAAATTCAAATTGCAACAGCGCAAGGATGAAAACGGCGACCTGCTCAATGCGGCGGATGTCTATATCTGCACCGGCAAAGACTGGCTGATCTTTGACCACTGGGAAAAGTTGGAGGACGGCATGGTGGTCATGCGGGATGCACCTAGTCCCGAAACACCTC
>CAUEKL010000014.1 GCA_959018215.1 uncultured Gemmiger sp. | reverse complement strand
TTGAACAGGCCCTATAAGGGCCTATCTCCTGTGGTAGCCCTCTAAAGAGGGCATTGAACTATTTTTCAATCACACCTGGGGATTTTATCATGTCTATTCGGCGCCATAAAAAGGGGCGGCCACCTGCTTTTCCGGCAGGTAGCCGCCCTTCATATATACCTATGGATTACATCGGCCACAGGCTGTGTAGCCTCTGGCAATCAATTCATCTCGGGAAGCATCTGTAAACTCCTTGTTCTTTTCGCTCATCTGATCGACGCTGGGGCAATCCGGAAAATGAAACTTTTTGGTATGAGTGTTCAGCACATACTGTGCGGTCTGCGGTACAGTTGTGGCGAGTGGTTCTTCGGGGATGCTTTGATTTCCAGTGCTCCAGTCTTGGCACGGCTCTGTGCTGAACCAGCATTGCTGTCCGTCGGAATACACGGTGACTTCGCCCTGCTGATCGGTTCGATATAGGGTAATTCCATGCTGTTGCAGGGCGTTCAATGTCTGCGCTGTAGGATGTCCATACGGGTTGTCCGCCCCTACGCTAAGGAAGGCATAGGCAGGAGATGCCGCATCCAACAGTTCTTCACTGGTGGAAGAGGAACTACCGTGATGACCTACCACATATAAATCACAGGTCAGATTCTGCCCGGAAGCCACCATGTCCTGTTCGGCATCCTGCTCAGTATCTCCGGTCAGAAGGCATTGGAAATCCCCGTAACAAATGCGCAAACAGAGAGATTTGTCGTTGTCCAAATCATAGTCATAATTTCGTGGCCCTACGACCTGGATTTTTGCATCGCCGAGAGAGAGGATATCTCCCTGGGTTGGGTAAATCACCGGAACATTCTTTTCTCCCAGCACGTTTTGCAGGGATTGGTAGATCTGCGTGTCGGTGATGTAGTCGGGCATTAGAGCCTGCTCCACTGGTGTGGCATGAAGCACACCCACCAGACCGCTAATGTGATCCTCATCATAGTGGGAAGCTGCCAGCCATTCCAGTTTGGTCACAGCGTGCTGTTGGAGATAGGCAACCACATAGGAGGACGCGCCGCGACCGCCGCCGTCATAGAGAAGATACTCGCCATCGGCCTGAACAAGGATAGAAAGCCCCTGCCCCACATCCAGCATGGTAAGGGAAAAATCAGCCTCGCCTGGCTCGCCCGCAGTCGGCGGTACAGGCACAATAGAGCCATCTTCAGGAGTTTTTGTGACCAACGGGGTGACCGTTGGTACGGGTTCGACAGGTTCAGAATAAGAAGTACATGCCACATTGTTCAACAACAATGCCACCGCAAAAAATGCTCCGACAGAGCTACGCAAAACACCCTTTACCATACAAAACTCCCTATTGCTTGCACACTCGCAGTTGGCTTTCAGTGTATCTTAATTGTTTTGCAAAATCAGACGAAAATGATCGACTGGACTGCAGGCAGGCGCATAAAGTTACCCGAATACGGGTTAATTACAGTTTACCGGCATTTTCCTGCAAAAGTCAACCCGTATTCGGGTAATTGCTCCTCGGCGCACTGCTATCATTTGTTTAACCCGAAAATGGGTAGCAGGAGGTGCCAAATGGACTATGCAAGCATCTATGTAGAGCGGATTCGTTCTTTATGTGAAACTCGTGGCATCAGCATCAATAAGCTGGCCACCATGAGCAACGTGAAGCAGTCAACATTGGATAACATCATGCGCGGCCTTACCAAAAATCCACGGGTTAAAACGCTGCACAAAATTGCTATTGCATTCAATATGACACTGGCTGAATTTCTAGATTATCCGCCGTTAAATGTGTATTCCTTCGATGATGACGAAGCGGAAGAGTAAGCGAGCCTGTGCCCCGTCTACGTCCTATGAAACATTCATTATACACAAACATTTACTTGAAGTAAATATTTATATATTTGCAATCAATTATATTTTACTCTCAACATTGGTAGCATATTGTTGAGGGGGGATATGCTTGATTACCGAGTTTTCTGAAAGATACATCACATTAGGCCTAAAAATCGCCTACTACAGAAAAAAGGCCGGTCTAACCCAGGAAAACCTAGCAGAGCGCACCGGAAAAAGCGTAAACTTCATCGCTCAGGTAGAAGGGACAGGCACGGTTCGTGGTGTTTCTTTGGAAACGCTATTCAAAATTGCTCAGGTTCTGAATGTATCCCCTTCTAAATTGCTGGAAGATGATTGAAAAATGGATTTCTCCATCGGTGCCCCTTCCTCTGTTTTGAACAAATTGTCGAGATTGCAAGTGTTCTATCTAAAGGAGTCTTTTCCTATGAATGTCCTGTTCAGTTCCAAGGAATATGATTTTCATACGCTTATCAAGGTTGCGGAGATAGCGGGCCTTGCCGGCGTTGTGAGCTTTCATCAAGCGGGCGATGACTATCTTGTCACCTTCCCGGATGTGGAGAAAACCGAGGAAATCGTGAAGGACTACCGGACTCGTCTGCGCGATCTGGAAAATAATATCTGGTCGCACTGACCTTACTTATGGGGGCCGCCTTGGGCGGCCCCTTATTTTTTTGCTTCATATATTTCATCCTTTCAGTCGCTCGTCGGGCTTGGTGGTCATCAGGCGGTAGAGCTGCGTATCCCTGGGGAAGCTGTTGGTAAAGGGCACCAGATTTCCTGCGCAGCGAATAAGGCCGCAGCCCGCAGGCACATTGGTGATGTATCCCAGCTGGGTGTCCGATATGTTCAGCAGCTTGGCCAGCTCCTCCCGGTCGGTGGCGCTTTGGTTGAGCATGATCAGGAACTCCGAGTTTGCCAGCATCAGGCGGGCTGTGTCGGAACGCAGCAGTTCATCCACATTCTGGGTCATGCCGGTGATCAGACCGTTATACTTACGGATGCGCTTCCAGAGCTTGTAGAAGAAATTGGCGCTGTACTCGTACCGGAACAGGATGTAGAACTCGTCGCAGAAGATCCAGGTACGGTGTCCCCGCTTCCAGTTCTGAATCACGCGGTTGTAGATGGCGTCCAGCGTCACCAGCATTCCGAGAGGCATCAACTGCTCTCCCAGTTCGCGGATATCGTAGGCAATGATGCGCGCCTTGGTATCCACGTTGGTAGGCTGGGCAAAGGTCCCCAGCGTGCCGGTGATGAAGAGTTCCGAGGAAAGGGCCAGCCCCTGTGCTTCCGGTTCCGGCTGCATCTTGAGCAGGCGATAGAAGTCTTTCAGCGTGGGGACCGCGCCCTTGTACCCGTTGCGGACATAGGGCATATAGACTTGCTCCGTACAGCGGCCCAGGATGGATTTTTCCTTGGCGGTAACCAGCCCACTGCCGATCAGCTGCTCAAATAGGGACAATACAAACTCGCTCTTGGACACGATAGGATTGCGCTCATCGCCATAGGCACGGTCCATATCCAGCGCATTGATGTGGGTATCCGATGTGGCCGAGATGCGGATGACCTCGCCGCCGAAGGCTTCCACCAGATGTCCGAACTCGGATTCCACGTCCAGGATCAGGATGTCATCCTCTGTGGATAGGGCGATCTGAGCGATTTCCTCTTTGGCGCTCATGGACTTGCCGGAGCCGGACACTCCCAGACGGAAACTGTTACCGTTGAGCAGTTGCCGGCGATCCACTACGATGCGGTTCTTGCTGACAGCGTTCTGTCCATAGTAGAGGCCATGGGTCTGCATGATTTCCTGGGCGCGGAAAGGAATGAGCACCGCCGTGCTTTCGGTAGTCAGGGTTCGCAGCGCCTCGATGCGCCGCAATCCATAGGGCAGCACGGTGTCCAGTCCATCCCGCTGCTGCCAGCGCAGGGTGGAAAGCTGGCACAGGTGCTTGCGGGCAACAGAGAGCAGCGATTCGGTGTCATCATCCAGCTGTTCCTTGGTTCCCGCCATGTGGACGAGGGTGACCAGACCAAACATCATCCTCTGGTCGCGGGTGGTCAGATCATCCAGCATCTCCTTGGTTTCCTTGCGCTGAAGTTCCATATCATAGGGTACAATGGCCGACCAGTTGTTGTTGGCGTTCTGTTTCCGCTGCCAGTTGGTCACGTTGGTTTCTACACCCAACAGCGTATTCTGCAGCTGACGGGCGGCCTCATCGGTGGGAATGGGCAAGATGTCGATGGACAGCATCAGTTCCCGATCCAGATCGCAGAGCTCCGACACAAAGCTGTCTTTCAGGTAGCTGGCGAAATCCTGAAGATAAAGCACCCGACCCACGCGGTCATCGATCTTGAAATGGTCGGCAGAGAACTCCATACTGCTAGGACAAAGCCAGTCTTTGAAATGCTGGCCACGCCGGGCTTTCTGGTAGATATCGAACTCAGCGGCAGGCGGGTCCGCCGGGCGGAAGAAGTCGCGGAAGATCCGCAGGCGCTCATTGAGGGAAAGTTCCTGCGCCACCGAGGACAGTGCCGCCAGCTTGGTGGTCAGATCAGTGCCAACGCGGGCAAAGTAGGTGCGGGCTTCCTCGATGTTGCGCTTGACGACACTGATGGTAAGATACCGCTCCCGGACGATGCTGTTGTTGCTCTCGGTGACCTGGGCGCGCAGCATCTCGTTGAATTCTTCGCGGTAATTGTCCAACCCATCCTCCTTGAGAGGCAGCAGAACGGACCGCTCGAATTCTTCCTTGTTGATCCGCCGGTTGTACAGAGTGATCTTGGCCGAGGCACCGGAGTCCAGTGCATTGAGCAGGTCGCAGTAGTCCAGGAACATTGCCGTCTTATCTTCTTTGCCAGCAATCGAATAGTTGATGTCGGTGAACGACCAGGTCTTGGAGAACTGGTGTCCCTCCTGGAAGATCCCGTCCGCCCAAATGCGGCGGATGGGAATACAGTCCTGCACGCTGCGCGGAATGCGGAACTTGACGCGCTCCTGTTTCCGCGCTTTGGACAGGGTCTTGATCAATGGCGCTTCTCCTTACGGCTGCGCTTTTTCTGTTTGGGTTTCTTCATACGCATCCCTCCCTGGATTGCATCGTAGTAATAGCTGTTGGAACGATAGACCAGCCGTTTGGGGCTCAGAATCTCAGATTTGAACCACGCCCAGAACAGCTGCTCGGCGGTCATGTTGTGATAGGTGAAAAATCCGCAGGCCGCGAAGGGCGCAGCGGCCAGGATGCAGACCCAGCCGATTTCCTCTGTTCCCAGCAGCGGGCGGAGCAAAAAATAAACGCCCACCGCCACCCCGAGGGCCAGCAGTGAGCAGATAAACTGCCGGGTATTGAGACCGAAGAAGATGGTCTCGTGATAGTCCCGGACTTCTTTGGGAATTTTGATTTCCATAGGCGATCACCTCCAAAAGAAATAGCCGCACAAAAAGTGCGGCCAAAAATATTCAAGTAGTACTTAGATCTTTATCGTCGCTATCCGAAGGAGTTTCTTCGGCAGCACTCACTTCAATCATATGTGTCACCACATGGTTCAGTTGTGCAGCATTCTTGCTGGTGATAGCCGGGCGGCCAGTTTGCGCTTCCACCGCACGGCGGGCATCTCCGGCAATGGTTCCACCCCGGCGTGCTACTTCTCTGTTTTCCTGTAGCCCTTCCGGTTTTTCCGCTTCGGAAATTTCTTTGGTAGAGACCTCCGCCAACATATTTAACACCAGTTCCAGCGTGCTCATGTTATCCCGCAGACTCTCCTTTTTGAGTCCTTTGAGATTTTTGTACTGCCGGGTAGACATACCGCTCCAGGCGCGGGTGATTTCATCGGTCAATACGGCATAGTCGCTGCTTTTCTGTACACCGCGTTCTTTCCACTCGTCCGTCAATTCTTTTCGTGCGGAAATCGCCTGCAGCCGTTGATTGATCCATTCGCGCGTATACCCTTTTCGCTCGTAGGTGGCAACCAGCCGCTCCGCAATCAATTCCGGGTCCAACGTCTCGTCGATACGTTCCCGCCCTACCTGGGCAAGCCAGCGTTTCAGCGGTTCTGCTTTCGGTGAGGGAACCGACTGGATGATTCGCAGCAGCTGTTCTGTCGTAGCGACATCGGTAAGCCGTCGTTTTCCATCCGCCGCTTTCAATTTCAACTGCTGACAATTTGTCAGCAGTTCATCTGCTCCCTCTGCCTTTAGACGTTGCTTCAACTTAGCCCAGTAATTGCTGGCACCCCGCTGCGTAGTCTGGCCTGTCAGTACCCCTACCACATCCACAACGGAAAAGTACCATTCTTCCTGTGCTTCGTTCCATGCTGTACGAATGGGCTGATTTTCAAACAATTGCAGTTGTTCCTGTTCCGACATAACGGTTTCCTCACTTGACTATTTTATTTACTATACCATATATAAAACAAGAATCATAGCCCCATGATTTCCTTGACGATCCGGTCACATCCCTTCACCGCGCCAACCAGCACTAGCAGGTTGAAAGCCAGTTCTCCCACATAGGTCCAGACGGCGGTCACCACCGATACGCTGGTATCCACAGCGGGCGGGCTGGAGGACACGGCGGAGAAGATGATGCAGGCAAGAGCAATGACTACGCCCTGCAGACAGACTCCGGCGTAACTGCGCAGGAAGTTCTTGCCCACATTGGACGTGGGTTCTCCGGCAAAGGACGAAAGCGGAATGGGCGCAATGGCCGCATACATCCAAAGGGAAAACATCCGGCCATACACGGTCAGGATCATCACGAAGGATAGTACGGTAATGAGCAGCCCGCCGATCAGCGTCACAGCCCAGAGCGGGATGGAGTCCCAGAAGCCCACCTCATTGATGGCGTCGATCAGCTCTTGGGGCAGTGTAACCGCACTCATTCCGGATACGCCGGATTGGTTGATCACCGTGGAGACCATCCCCTGCACGATCTGAAAGATGGCCAGCATCAGATCCAGGCCATAGGTCACAGCAGCCTTGGCAAGTGCGAAGCGGATAAAGAGCTTGAGAGCCTGTTCGGGGCGTTTGGCCTCCACGAAGGTTCCACAGGTCTTGACCACACCGGCTGCGAAGAAGAGCACCAGCAGCCCGTAACCAATGGCTTGCAGAGCCCCGTGGATGCCCACCATCACAGCCCATACCTGACCATCCTTGAAGGTCTGCGGACTTTGGGTCAGTAACTGCCAGATTTCCCCCAGCTTGTCATTCCAGGTGGTCAGGGCAGCGTTGAGGTTGCTTACGATCCAGCTGTCACCCACGGTGCATCACCTCCTTTCCTGATATCTTCCGGCGCATCAAACTCCGGTGCCGACGATCAGGTCCAGAATTTCTTTGGCAAAGGTGATGATGATACCGCCTGCCAGCGTCAGGAAGCCCTGGCTGCGCTGGCTGGGATCATGGCTCTGCAGCGACAGCCCCACTTGAACGATACCCCAGCCCAGCAGAATCAGGCCGATGGCCCGGATGATGGAGAAGATGAAGGTACTGAGGTTGTTGACAACAGTCAGCGGATCGCCCTCGGCCAACACCGGCGTGGCGGCACAGCAGACCAGAACCAGAGCGGTATATAGCGCGAAGGCGCGGCGGGTCAGACGTTTGGTGCGGGGCATATCAATCTTGTTGCGATGCATGGGCATCCCTCCTTGGATAAGTAAACATGGGTTTCGGTTGTTCGGCTGCCGGCAGGAAATCGTCCATGTCCAGCAGTTCGTAGTTTTCGGCATCGCCCACCAGATCCTCGTGAGCATCCGGTGCGGCGGTGTAGTCATAGGGCGGCGCGCCGCCATCCTCCGTAAAGCGAATGTTCGGGTGCCGGAGCAGATTGTACTTCCAGTCCATGACCGGACGCTCCCCGCGCACAAACAGCAGCGCCTTGTCATTGGAAAGCAGGCGCACTTCGTCGGGGGTCATCAGGTCGCGGGCTGCTTGCTGATGGCTGGTACTGCTGCTGCCGCTGCGTCCTCGGGAAAGGCTTCGACTGGTGGTTTCCACTGTTTCCTTGCCGATCAGCTCGGACACATACTTGTGGGTGCCTTGCTCATTGCCGCCCAGGTAGAGAAATTCATCGCACAGCCCCACCAGCGATTCCCAGCTGTCCTTGTACATGGATTTCAGCTGGGCAATGTTCTGAACAATGATGGAGCAGAAGATGCCGCGGGACCGCATGGTCGCCAGTGCTGACAGGAAACTATCCTTGGGCAGCGAGATATTCGGAAACTCATCCATCAGACAATGGACCGGCACCGGGAGCCTTCCCCGATGGACACGGTCCGCCTGGTAGAAAAGCGTCTGGATCAGCTGGGTGTATACCATACCCACCAGATAGTTCAGGCTCTTATCGGAATCGGGAATACAGCAGAACAGAGCCACCCGTCGCTCTCCCAAATCATCCAGATGCAGTTCATCGCTCATGGTCAACCGGGCAATCTGCGGCAGGTTGAAGGCAGCCAGCCGGACGCCGACACTCACCAATATGGACTTGGCGGTTTTGCCGGCGGCCTGCTTGTAAATGCCATACTGCTTGACCGCAATGCTTTCCGGGTCACGCATGGCCAGACGCTCGAAGAGTATATCCAGAGGCGACTCGAAGTTCTCGTCCTCCTCCTTGACCTGGGCACTTCCCAGCAGCTCCATGACCATACCGAAGTTCTGTTCCTCCGGCGGGGCTTCATGCAACAGGTACAGCATGAGAGCCTGGAGCAATGCGGTTTCGGATTTTTCCCAGAACGGGTCAGAGCTCTGCGCGTGGGGAGGCGTGGTGTTCTGAATCAGGTTTGTGATCAGCTGCAGCACCTCTTTGTCATCCCGCACATACCGGAATGGGTTATAGCAAAAGGACGCATCCGGGTTGAGCAGATCGAACACCCGCACCTCATATCCCGCTCCTTTGAGATAGCCGCCAGTCTTGCGCAGGATTTCTCCTTTGGGATCTGTGATCACCATGGAACAACCAGCTTCCAACACATTGGGGACCGCATAGGTACGGGTCTTGCCGGCGCCAGAGCCACCCACAACGAGTACGTTTGTATTGTGCTTATGCTTATAGCCATCCACACCGATGCGGAAGTTGTGCGTCATCAGCAGGTTGGGTCCTTGGGTATCCCGGTAGCGGCGGTTGAGTTCTTTGGCGTTCCCCCAGCGGGCAGAGCCGTGTTCCTCCCCGGGGCGCGTGTTACGGTGTTCACTGGACACGGCCAGGGCAATCACAGCATACAGGCCGGTGAAGATCAGCAGGAAACTCGGGGTCTGGCTGCTCCATGCAAGGGGAAGCGGCTGCGCCAACATCTCATTGCAGGCGTTCAGCAACCCGGACAGATTCATGTCGGGCTGCCAGCGCATGGCCAGGGCAGCTGCAGCCCACCAGATCAGCGGAAGAGGCAGCAACCAGATCCACCAAGGGGTCGGTGTTTTCTGCAATCAGCACCCCTTCGCCATCAACGGAGCGATAGGATTTACAATCTGCTTTTTGATTCCATCAGCCACGTTCCATATTTCCTCTTGAACGCTTTGGCAAAGCGCTTTGCTGCCTTGTCGGCGGAGCCACTTCGCAAATGCTTTCCAACACTTCTTCCAGCAGTTTCTTTTTGAATGGATTCTTGAAATCTCTGGAACTGCAATATACAGCACCGTTTTCACCAATGGTGCATAACAGTTTCAGATTTCCGGGCACCTTGTCATGACGGACTGCCAGTTCTCCTTCCTCTGTGATATGTGTGGAAAAGCCACGTTTCTTTAAGGCTTCTGATACCGCCTCATAAAATTGCTGCGATGCTTTGTCCTTCATCGCACATCCCTCCTCCTTTCGCGAACCATCGTTTTGGCGCTTTCTGCGCCGCCTGAACGCTGCCTCTTGCCGGCTTCCCAGTCTGTCCGCTTTTTCCACAGGGCAGGAAGGGCGTGCGGCTGGGCGGGGTCCACCTTTGCGGTATCGATGGTGAGCGTCTTGGCCAGTTCTTCGGCCAGATCCTCTTTGGGTTCGCCTTTGTGCTGGGCCGAGAAGAAATCTCTGGGGATATTGCTGCGCTGCAGCCGGTACTCGATCTCTGTCTGCAGCATCTGGTGTTCCAGGTCTTGGTCAAACCCACCCACATCGTATCTGCGGATCAGCGCACGGTTCATGCAGATGCGCTCCACCTGCTGCGGCAGATCCTTGCAATCTGGATAACGGCGGCGCAGTGCCTGGCCGTCAGGGGCATCGGGTCGAAACAACGCAAGATACTTTCTGCCGGTATAGGCATACATAGCGATATACCCGCAGAGCTCCCACTCAGCTTCTCCGAAGGGCACCCGCATCCTGGCCAGACGGTCAGGGGCAGCCAAGGCAGACAAATACACGGCCCGCCCCTGCATGACCAACCATGCGCGAAAATCCATAAAGCGGTCATCGGAAGTGCCATAATTGATGATAGAGGCCGCCGCACAAAGCTTGGGTGTGTCGGCCAGCTGCATGAAGGCTTGCTGCAGCCGGTACCATGCAAAGAAGTCCCGGTCAGGCAGCCGAGTCAGTTCCCAAAACAGGGCCTCCATCATGGAGGCTTCATTCTGCGGATCAGCTACCTGCTGGGCCCGTTCAATCAGATTCCAGAAATCATCGGTATTCAAAATGCATCCCTCCTCATCAAATAGAAAATGCCAGGGAAAACTTCCCTGGCAGGATACAGATAGTACTTCAGCGTGTATGCCCGAAGAGCCGAAACGGCACTTTAGCGCGCAGCAGATTGGCAAGGGCCGCATCGGCAGCATCGGTATAACCGCCGCTGGCAATACGCTGGTTGCGCAGGTCATTGAGGGCATTCCTTGCCAGCAGGTATTCGGTATCCCCCAGACACAGACGTCCGGGTGCCGTGGCATCGATGCGCAGGATCAGCTGGCCGATTTCGGTATAGGATTTGCCCTTGGCCTTTCTCTCGCGGTACTGCGCATGGAGTGCGCGAATGAGGATGCTTTTATCGTTCCGGTCCATCTTCATAACTCGTTCGCTCATTGGGGTTCCTCCTTTGGTTCCTTTTACCGAAACAGTATCACACACTGGTGCAAATAGCCATCCCCCAAAAGAAAACAAACGGAAAACTTTTACCCGCGGACTGGACCGTCGCGGCTGATTCGGATAGGCGTTCTGGGCATAGGCGAATGTTCCTTGCTGGCTGCCAAAATGGCGCGGATCTCACCCAATTCCAACCGGACACTGGCGCGTCTACCCTGGGCCCGCACCTGATCGGCGCGGAATCCGGGCCACATAGGCGGCGATTTCTCGCTGCTGTTCGAGGAAGGCGTGGACGGAGGGGCGGGTTCCGGCTCCGTCTGGCGACGGGCCGGGGAAGGAAAAACCGGCGTTTCCTCCTTCTGAGGCTCTTTCTGCGGCGTGTCCGGTACTTCGGTGGGCACTGCTTCCATGTCCTGCGCCACCTCGTCCACCGCTTCTGCCATGCCGGTATCCACCACGTCCAGTTGCAAGCGGTCGAAGATGCGATTGACCTTGGAGGCATCGTCAGCCAGGATTGCGATCTCGATGTGGTCGGGATCGGTCTTGTCCCGCATGGGGACAAACAGCAGGCCGTGCATCTTCGCTTCGTGGACGAACTCCCGCATCCGCTCTTTCTCCACCGAGAAAAACTTCAGCGGCTTGCCTTCCCGCAGCAGGCGGACCAGCCTGGTTTTGCCGTGGGTCTTTTTCTGGTCCTGAAGCACCGAGGCCACAAACTTGGCAAAGGTGACCGCTGCCGATCCCGAGAGCCGCAGGGCAACCTCGGTGCCCTCCAGCGAGTAACGGACAACCTGATCTGCCGGTTCTGCGCCGTAGTTCATCTGGCTTCTCCTTTGCGCTGATGAGTTTCTTTGGCCTTCGGACGACTGATCACCTCAAAGGAATCCGTACCAGGCAGAAGGCTCAGTGACCGGCCGTTGTCCCACTTCATAAGCAGCTGCCCCGCATCATCCACGCCCATCACGGTACCTGTCGTACCGGGCGGGATAGGCTGGGGATCGTCGGGCATAGCCAGCAACCGGACGCGGGTGCCAGGCGGATAGTGGTCACGGGCGTATTGGAGCCGATGCTTCCATTGTGTTTCGTTCATATGCGTTTCTCCTTTCCTGTTCGGCACAGCGCTTTTGTTCTGCTTCCTGGCGCTGTGCCATTTCCAGCGAATGTTCTTCGATTTGTTTGCAAAGTTTGCAGGTCTTGCGCAGTTCCCGCAGACGTTGGGTAAGCAACGGGATTTGGTCACTTTCCGGGTCGGCCTTGTACAAACGGTTGCGCTCTGCGTTCAGCTGTCGTGCCTCCGCTTCCGTTTTGGCACGAAGATCTCGCAGCTGCGCCAGAGTGCGGATATCCCGGTGCATCAGAAATTCCATCTGCTCGATTCGTTTGTCGAGCTGTCGGATCTCCTCACGCATGGCCGGAGATGGATGCCAAGGCTTACGGCGGAAAACACCCAGCATATACAGTTCCCGATAATAGAAAACGCGCAAGCCTTTGAGCTTGCGCGCGTTCTGGTAGGTTCCATGCAGCCGGACATGACGGACGTTTGGTTGGCTTGGGTAGGTTTTCTGCGAATAGAGGATACGCTGTTTGATGGCCTCCGGGGTATACTGCTTTCCCAGGGTTTTGAAACGCACAAACCGTTCTTTGCCCGGTGGACGCAAGGTGGGATACTTTCTTCCCATGCGTATCTCATACCCTTTGCGTTCCAGCGCCCTGACAAACTGGGGCCAGGTTACACATTGGCTGGTAGCTTCCTCGATATCCTGCCGGATCAGGGTCCGCCAGGTCGGCTTGCCGGCTTCTTCTGCCTGCCACTTGGCATACTGCTTTTTCCCTCGCTCCCCTTGCGGATCTTCAATCACCGAAAGTCCGTATCTTCTGCAGAGTGCATCGGAACGGGCCCGAACTTCGGTATAGTAGGACTTCGCATTGCTGTGGTATTTCCGACCATTGTCCAGAGCCACTGAACACCACACAATGTGATTGTGATAGTGTTTGGTATTGAGGTGGGTGGTCACCACCGCCTGAAAACGGCCTTGCAGCAGTTGCTCTGCCAGCTCCACCCCGATTTGGTGAGCTAGTTCCGGCGTGACTTCTCCTTCGGCAAAACTTTGGACAAGGTGGTATCCCTGCACACCGTCTGTTTGCTGCCACCGCTGTACCGTATCCCGCATATCCTCGAAGGCCGTTTCACACACACAGCTGAGTCCTGTTTCAAAACAATCCGATTCCGTCTTTTCGCGGTTGAGGGCATAGTCCACTGCGTCCCGCAAAGAGTTTGGACCGCGCGTCGTCTTGGTTTTATCCCGCACATAGTCCACCGCTCGGTCCAGGCGGCGGACGGGGATAATGGATGTATAGGCCATGACTCATCTTCCTTCCTCCCTGGATTTCCTGAGAGTTTTCTGTTTAGGTTGCGGCGATTCTTCCGGCAGACACGTATGGCTGATGTTGCGGTAGTCCATGTCGAAGAAGATTTCTCTCAGCTTTCCCACAAAATGGTTTTCTTCGGCGATTTTTTCGGGTGTCCCGCGGCTCTCCAAATAATCTTCGGGATCACCATACAAGCGGGTCACCATCTGATCGGTTTTGGGATCATAGGATATAAAGCGCAGCGCAAAGCACAGTGAAGACATTTCCATGCCCACAAAGGATGCAAAGTGCTGCTGACGGTTTTCCAGTTCTGTTTTCGGTGGCTTGATTTCCGCTGTCGGCTGCAGTTGCAGATTGGTTGTACAGACATTGGTCCAGAACTCTATCGGCAAATCGGACGGCAGATACACCTTGCCATGCTCCGGAATATGGGCCATATAATATCTCTCGACATTCGGTTCTTTGCTGACCAGAATTCCATCTTTCCCGGCTTCGCTCACCACAAGCACACAGTTCCACGCCTGTTTTTCCATGTCGAATCCCATACATTGACGCAAGGCTTTGAGTGCATACGGAGGATTGCGAAAATCATCATGTACAAAGAAATGGTAATCCGTTTCGCTGAGCACAAGTGCACGCTTTACAAAGAACTTTTGCGGAGGAAAAAACGGCTGCGAGGATGCCGCCATCCTTTTAAGCTCATCACCATTATGCGCGCCATAAATAAAATTAGCGGTTTCCTGGTATTCCTTCACCATTGGCTCTTCACCTCCTTCCATATTTCCTGTGACAGCCGAATCATTTTGTCAACACTCTCCTGTCCGGCCACCCCTGTACTGTTCACTCGGTGGGCCAACTGATTGGCATTGTTGCAGAGTCCGGACACTTTTCGCAGCAGGTCAGCATGATGGGTGCAAGGGCGCGGGCGAATGGTCTTGCCCATAATCAGTGCCCGTAAAAACTTTTCACGGGACAACCCGCTTTGTGCTGCCAGCTGGTTCAGATGCTGCAGTTCCTTTTCAGTCAGCCGGAGGGGAATGACATGGCGGCGCTTTCGCCCGCTCAACGGACGGCATCCGGGTGCCCGATGCGGATTTCTGGGTTGTGGCACGACTCGAGGGTCACCTGCTTCTTCGGTACTCCCGTAAGTTCCAAAAGTGCCTTGTCCGGCAGATAGGCCCCGAACATCTGCCCAGCCACCCTGGTCAGGAGAATTGCTTCTTTTTCGGTTGCCGTGGTAACCAGAGAACAATGGAAAGCCCCGTACACCGTATCATACCCTTCCTTGGGAATGTCGGTTTCGAATGCGTACCGCTGTCCCAGGGCACTGCAGAACTGCCGGTAGTCTTTGGGCGAGAGCTCCAACATTTCTTCGGTAAGGAAGGGGTACGGTACGCCCTCCGTCGCTTCTTCTTTCAGCCGTTCCAAGTCGGTCACCAGCGGGTAAAATTGTGCCCGCATCTCAAATCCACTCATGGTTTTTACCTGTTCCTTTCCAAATGTAACGCGGCACTGCCCTCGCAGGCCGTCGGGGGTTTGGGGCACACCCCAAAAATCTGCGTTTGGATATCCAAACGCTATGCTAGCAAAACCGTCTGCCAGCAGGTGAGCGGCCGTCCCCTCCCCTTTCAGTCGGTGAGAAGTTCTCCCTTTTCGGCGGCCTGCAAAACGCCATCCAACGTGGTGAGGACCTTGCTGTATTTCCTGGCAAGGCCCACTTCCGCGTTGGTAGTCGCATCCGAATGCTTGCCGCAAACCACCAACACTGTGCAGCGGAGCAGTTTGTCCCGCACAATTTCGTTGAAAGCATGGCGTTCATCGGGATTTTCCAGCACAATGAACTGCCCGTCCTGCAGACGAGGACAGACCGGCACATACCCGCACTGAAAAATCGTGCGGCAATAGCCGCGCAAAGTCTTGGAGTTCGTGTCATTCGTAGCACAAACATAGGCCCAGGGACGTTTCATATCGGTTCTCCTTCCAAAAATGAGGCGGAGTGAATCTTAATAAGATTCACTCCGCACGGTTCGTTCTGTCAGTGAATCTTGTTAAGATTCACTCTGCGGCTCCAACGCCCGCTTCACACGCTGGGTACCAAGCTGGAAGTAGGTGGCTGAGAGCTCGACGCCTACCGCTTCATAGCCTTCCTGGACCGCAGCCAAAATGGTGGTACCGGAACCGGCAAACGGGTCGAGGATTCGGCCTCCCGGCTCACAGATCTGCACCACATCCCGCATGAGCTGCAGGGGCTTTTCGGTCACATGGATGCGGTTGGCGGGGTTGGCCTGACGGAATACCCCCGGCAAACAACCCACATTGCGCTCCAGCGGCATCTTGCCGTTGGAACCCCAAACGATAAACTCGGCCTGCTGACGGAAGCGCCCCCGCTGCGGTCGACCGGACGGCTTATCCCATACCGCGATTCCTCGCCAGGTCCACCCGGCCCACTGCAGGGCATCGGTCATGGAGGGCAGCTGCCGCCAGTCGATGAACAGACAGATGGGCGCACCGGGCTTGCAGGCGGCACGCACCATCTGAAGCCATTCACACATCCACCGGGTCCAGCTGCGCTGGTCCATCTGGTCACTGTCAAAATCCGGCAGTGCCTTGTCGCCGCGCAGACTGCTGTACTTCTCGGTGGTCGAGCGGTTCTTGGCCGTCTGGCTGGCACCGCCGCTGGCATAGGGCGGGTCGGTAATGACGGCATCAAAGACGGCTCTGGTCATGTGCGGAACGATGTGCATGACATCGCCATGCAGAATCGTCCAGCGGTCATCTCCGAAATGCTCGGGCATAGTAAAATCGTTGGAAGAAAACAAAGTGGTTTGCTGGAGGGTATTCGTCAAAGGCATCATCCTTTCTATAACTCAGCGTTCAGGTGCTTTCGGCGGCTTGACCTGCTCAATGCTGTACAGCCGCACATGGGTCCCGTTGATGGCCAGGACACTGTTGGTCGGGTTATCCACCGTATTTCCCGGCAGAATAAAGGCATCCGCGCCCAGATAAACCGCACCGGCTACAACGCCCATCACGGTGGCGTGGCCTTCCACGAGGGGGACTGCTCCGGTGATCTGGTTTTTCCGAATAACGGCATCTCCGCAGACGACGGCACCTTCCTGCACCGTACCGCCGGACACTACCGCGCGGTCACGGACGCGGGCCTGGCCACCGATTTCAGCTTCATTGGAAACGAGGGCCGAACCGCTTACCCGGGCCTGTCCGGTCAGGAAAGCCCCGGTTGTCACGATGGCACTTTCACAGCAGATGGCATCCCCGTAGATCCAGGCGCCATCGTTTTCCTGGGTCAGATTTTCCTCGCTCTGGACATAGCCGCCCAGGGTACCGGGGCCAACGGTTTCGCTTACCCGCTGCAGGGCCCGGATGCGGTGCAGGCTGGGATCTTTGGGATGCGCGATGTCGGTGATCTCATACTTCTTCGAAGGGGTGACTTCCTCCACCGTGAAGTCAAAGTCGTGGTCCTGCCAGAAATGCACATACAGCAAGCCATCTTCGGTCTCGATTTCACGCTGCTCGAAGCCCTCGCCCCAGCCGTCTGAATACTGTCCGGCCAGGTAGTCCATGAGCTTGTCCCAGCCGGGTTCCGAAAGATCCTCATCCGCCCGCACCGTGGTACAACCATAAAGCCGCCCATTCCAGACCTCCACCGAGGGGACCAGACTCCGAACGTGCTGCTTAACGTAATCGCTCTCATAGAAGTATTTCATGAGATCTTCGGTACCGTTGTCGGTGTAGGCTTTGACTGCTTTTTCAATTTCCTCCGCATAGAGCAACAGTTCTTCGCCGTTGTATTCGTCGGCGGAATCCTCATATTCGTATTCTCCGGCCTGGTACAGTTCACCGGTCAGCGGGGAGTACAATTTAAAAATGCGCTCGCTCATCGCATCACCTCCGTAATGTTCACCGCGCTACTTCGGCGCGATGTCTGGTACAGGCACATCTTGCCTGTTTGATTTGTTTGGCGAGGTCGGCATAGTCTCCGCCCTCGATCTGCGGCAGGCACAGGGACACTTTGTACTTGCTGCCGAGATTGCGGGCAATGGCAAGCGCCGCATGGCGGCCCGGCTCATCATTGTCCATGCACAGTTGGATGGTGTCCACATCCGGACGCTGACGCAGGAACTCCACCAATGCCACTGGCGTCTTGATTTCAACATTTCCCTGTTCCGGGGCATAAATGCCACCCAGCGAGAGGCGGTATTTGTCTGCGGTATTATCGGAGAGAGTCATCTCAGCCATGGCATCAATGGCCGCCTCAAATACTGCCACCGTGGTGGAAGGATGCAGCGGCGGAATGCAGAAGCCATACCGCTTGTCGCTACCCGGTGTTTCGGCCTTGAACGGACGCCCATGGCTGTAGGTTCCCCGAAGGGCTGCATACCGTGCTGTGCCGTTTTCATCCTTGCCGACAAACACACAGTTGTGGTACGGAAGGCTTTCATATACGAGTCCACGATCTACACAGTAACTGAGCACTACCGGGGAAATGCCTCGCCCGCAAAGGTACGCCACAACCCGGGCGTTGTTGCGGGCTGCAGGCGGGAGAGAGAACTCCGGGCGCTTCTGTTCCACCACCTCATGGGCGACAGGAATGTACCCAGGCACCTCCTCGCAGAGCATCCGCACAGCTTCCACGAAACCGCACTGCTCCACATGGACGAGATAGTCCAGGGCAGACTTGCCTCCGATCCCACGGCTTTTCCAGTGCCAAACGCTGGATTTCCCGTTAATTTTGAAGCTGTCGTGACTGCGCAGCTCGAACTCGCCGCGGGCGCTGCTCTTGACCAGATCTGCGGAACGATACCGCCGCAAGAATTCAATGGCCGTCATCTTTTTGGCGGCGGCGATCTGTTCCTTGCTGACACCAGGCATCAGGAAAGGGCCCTCATCAGCAGGCTACTCTTATCCACCTGCTCCCAGGGAAAATCCTCACGTCCGAAATGCCCGCCGACGGCAGTACGGGCATAGATCGGCTGCTGCAGATGAAGGGTCTCGATCATGCCCGCAGGGGTCAGATCGAACACATGGCGTACTGCCGCTGCCAGATATTCATCATCGCAACGGAAACACGTTTGGAAGGTGTCCACCGTCACTGCCATGGGCTTGGCCATGCCGATGGCATAGGTCAGGGCCACACGGCACCGGTCCGCAATATTGGCGGCCACAATGTTTTTCGCAATGTACCGGGCCATGTACGCAGCGGTCCGATCAATTTTGGTGGGGTCCTTGCCGGACAGTGCCCCGCCGCCCTGGCTCACAAACGGCCCGTAAGCATCTACCATAAGTTTGCGGCCCGTCAGGCCGGTGTCGGCTTCCGGGCCACCCACCACGAAGCTTCCGCTGGGGTTGAGGATGACTTCCATCCGATCATCGGTGGGCATTCCTTTGAGAGCGGGCAGAATGACCTGGGCAAAGATGTCGGCCTGGATATCCTCGATATGTACCCCCGCGTCATGCTGGACCGACAGCAGGATCTGGGCCACCCGCAGCGGTTTGTCATCTTCATACTCCACAACCACCATGGCTTTGCCGTCGGGGCCGATGCCATGCACCGCGTCGGTCATGCGGGCCAGGGTCAGCAAACTGGTAAGACGATGGGCGATGATCACGGGCATGGGCATCAGTTCGGGCGTTTCGTTGCAGGCGTACCCGATGACGACACCCTGGTCACCGGCACCGATGGCCTCATCATCTTCAGGGCTGTCTGCGGGCACTTCCACTGCCCCGGCAATATCCGGACTCTGCGGATGCAGATAGCAGTCGATCTGAAAGCTCTTGGGGTCGTACCCAACGCTGTGCAGCACGTCCCGGGCAATGTTGAACACGTCGGGGTTTGCTTCGGTGGTAATCTCACCGGCCACAATGATGTGACCGCGGGTGGCCATGACCTCACAGGCGACGCGGCTGGCGGGGTCTCCGGTCAGACACGCGTCCAGGACGTTGTCTGCGATGAGATCGCAGAGCTTGTCGGGGTGGCCTTCGGTGACAGATTCAGCAGAATAAAAAGTGCGCATTGAATTCTCCTTTGTATGTTGATTGGTGTTTATGGCAAAACAAAAAGGCGCACAGCCGGGAGGGCTGCGCGCCTGGTACACAATGTATTTTCTCATAGGTTATCGTTCAGGGGTAGATGTATGTTTGGGCGGAGGATTTTTCTCTTGGTGCTCTTCGGGGTTCATGACCTGCCGATAGCGTTCCGGCGAACAGTTTTCCACAATAACCGTGTCCCCCAGTGGATAAAACAGCTGCGGGGCATGGTACAGCGCTTCATACCGTTTGACTTGTTCGGGGGTCAGGCTGCAAAAGTCATCTTCAGTGAGCCCAACCACAAAGAAGGTCCCGGCGATCACGTCATAGTCCCCCAACATCCGATTGAGAGGCAATCCCTCCAGCTTGCCTTCATCATTGCAGACTATGCAAGCGTTATCCTGCCAGGGATACACACATTCGATGAGTCCCCCGACCACAGCCTGTTCTGCTTTCAGGCTCTTTTCGATTTCCGCTTCCCTGGGATACTGTCCGGGTTCAACGATCAGTACCTTCATGTTCTATCCTCATATTGGGGGTCATCCTCAGGAGAAGGCTCCTCGGTATGACGGCGTTTGTAAAGCAGAATGCCAAAAGCAATGCCGGCAGCGCCTGCCAAGGCAACCAACAGCCCCAGCGGAGTGTTATCCCCTGTCTGCGGAAGGTCGGCAACAGGCTTCGGTGTGGGAGTGGGCGTGCTAACCGGTTGTTCCGGTTTCGGGGTAGGTGTCGGGGAAGGGTTGTCCGGGGT
>CAUEKL010000013.1 GCA_959018215.1 uncultured Gemmiger sp. | reverse complement strand
TCATCTACCATTGCCACGCCACCAACGTCATCGCCCTGACCTACATCCTGCCCCTGACCGACCGTGATTTCAGCCGTGCCCTGTGGCAGAGCGCCACCGAGTGCCCGGTGGTCTTCCCCGAAGGCGTGGGCGTCTGCCCCTGGATGGTGCCGGGCGGTGCGGACATCGCCATGGCCACCAGCGAGAAGATGAAGACCTACCAGGCCGCCATCTGGGCCCAGCACGGCCTGTTTGCCTCCGGTCCTGACTATGACACCACCTTCGGCCTGGCCCACACTATCGAGAAGAGTGCCGAAGTTTACGTCAAGGTTCTCTCCATGGGCGGTGGGCTGATCCGCCAGACCATCGAGGACGACGATCTGCGAGCCATCGCCCGTGACTTCGGCGTGACCCTGAACGAGGATTTCCTCGACTGAGTTCCGTGACTGCTCCCGAAAGGGAATTACATCATTCGTTTTTGAACCATCACAAAAGGAGTGTACGCTTATGGTATCTCGCATTGTTTTGAACACTATTTCCTACCACGGCCACGGTGCCATCGAGAACATTGTTCCCGAGCTGACTTCCCGCGGCTACAAGAAAGCCTTCGTCTGCTCTGACCCCGATCTGGTGAAGTTCGGCGTCACCAAGAAGGTCACCGATCTGCTGGAGGCCGCCGGCTTTGCCTACGCCCTCTACAGCGAGATCAAGCCCAACCCCACCATCCAGAATGTCCAGGACGGTGTGAAGGCCTTCCAGGAAGCCCAGGCCGACTGCATCGTCACCATCGGCGGCGGCTCCTCCATGGATACCGCCAAGGCCATCGGCATCATCATCAACAACCCTGAGTTTGCCGATGTGCGCAGCCTGGAAGGGGTTGCCCCCACCAAGAAGCATGCGGTCTTCACCATCGCGGTGCCCACCACCGCCGGTACGGCTGCCGAGGTCACCATCAACTACGTCATCACCGACGTGGAAAAGAAGCGCAAGTTCGTCTGCGTGGACACCAACGATATCCCCGAAGTGGCTGTTGTGGACCCCGACATGATGGCTTCCATGCCCAAGGGCCTGACCGCCGCCACCGGCATGGATGCCCTGACCCACGCCATTGAGGGCTACATCACCAAGGGCCACTGCACTATCTCCGACATGTTCCATCTGGAAGCCATCCGCCTGATCTCTGAGAACCTGCGCGGCGCTGTCCAGAACACGCCGGAAGGCCGTGAAGGCATGGCCCTGGGCCAGTACATTGCCGGCATGGGCTTCTCTAACGTGGGTCTGGGCATCGTGCACAGCATGGCCCACGGCCTGTCCGCCCTGTATGACACCCCCCACGGTGTGGCCTGCGCCATCATCCTGCCCACCGGCCTGGAATACAATAAGGACGTGGCAGGTGAGCGCTATCGTGCCGTCGGCAAGGCGATGGGCGTGGAGGGCATCGACACTATGACCGACGCTGAGGCCGCCGACGCCACCATCGCCGCGGTCAAGAAGCTCTCCGCCGATGTGGGCATTCCCGCCAACCTCAAGGGCATCCTCAAGGAGGAGGACATCCAGTTCCTGGCCGAGTCCGCCTTTGCCGATGCCTGCTGCCCGGGCAATCCCCGCGACACCAGTGTGGAAGAAATTGAAGATTTGTACCGTAGTTTGCTGTAACAGGGAGCATCTTTGATTTTTGCGGATTAAAATGGTTCCATTGCCTGACGGTACTGGTGCATCCCGATGATGCCGAAGAAATTCAAGGGGCCCATATTGGATTGACCGGAGAAGACATCTGCGTTTCAGTGTAATTTTGAAAAAGATGATTTGGGCTTTATAAGTCTATCACGCTAGCGAAGCTCTCAGGAGTTTCTTTGTTATAAAGAAAACGTGGATGCGAAAGCAGACCCTTGCACTTGAGGGGCTGCTTTTATTGGAAATAGGAGGTTCAAGTGTTGCAAATATTAAGAAAGGCGGGATGAACATGTTATATATAGGGATTGATCTTGGCACCTCGGCTTGCAAGTTCCTGTTGGTAAATGAGACCGGTAAAATTTGCAACCAGGTGACCCGGGAGTATCCCCTGAGTATGCCCCACACCGGGTGGAGCGAGCAGGAACCCGCCAACTGGTGGCGGGCATGTCTGGAGGGCATCCCGGCACTGGTGGAAGGGGTCGACACCTCCCAGGTGCAAGGCATCGGCATTGGTGGGCAGATGCACGGACTGGTGGCTCTGGACGATCAGGATGAAGTGCTGCGCCCTGCGATCCTGTGGAACGACAGCCGCACCGCCAAGGAGACTGATTACCTGAACAATGTGGTGGGCCGGGAAACCCTGAGCAAGTACACCGGCAATATTGCCTTTGCTGGTTTCACCGCTCCCAAGATTCTCTGGATGGAGGAGAACGAGCCGGAGCTGTACGCCAAAATCGCCAAGATCATGCTGCCCAAGGATTACCTGGTGTACCGCATGACCGGCGTGCATGCCACCGATTACTCCGACGCCTCCGGCATGCTGCTCCTGGATGTGGAGCACAAGTGCTGGAGCGAGGAAATGTGCGAAATCTGCGGCGTTCAGCCTTCCTGGCTGGCCAAGCTGTATGAGAGCTGGGAGTTCGTGGGTTGCCTGAAGCCGGAAGTGGCCAAGGCCCTGGGCCTGCCGGAGACCGTGAGGGTCTGCGCCGGGGCGGGGGACAACGCCGCGGCGGCCGTGGGCACCGGCACGGTGGGCAACGGCAGCTGCAACATCAGCCTGGGCACCTCGGGCACCATCTTCATTTCCAGCGAAAAGTTCGGTGTGGACGACACCAACGGCCTGCACGCCTTCGCCCACGCGGACGGCGGCTGGCACCTCATGGGCTGCATGCTGTCTGCGGCAAGCTGCAACAAGTGGTGGATGGATGACATCCTGAAGGTCACCGACAAGGATTACCCGGCGGAACAGGCCCCCATCACCGAGGACAAGCTGGGCCGCAACAAGGTGTTCTTCCTGCCCTACCTCATGGGCGAGCGCAGCCCCATCAACGACACCGACGCCCGTGGCACGCTGATCGGCCTGAGCATGGACACCACCCGGGCGGACATCACCCAGGCGGTCATGGAAGGCGTCTCCTTCGCCATCCGGGACTGCTACGAGGTGGCCCGTTCCCTGGGTGTGGAGATCCCCCGGTCCAACATCTGCGGCGGCGGCGCCAAGAGCCCGCTGTGGTGCAAGATCATGGCCAACGTGCTGGGCATCCCGCTGGATATCCTGGTCACCGAGCAGGGCCCCGGCTACGGCGGCGCGCTGCTGGCCATGGTGTGCTGCGGCAAGTACGGCAGCGTGAAGGAAGCCACCGACGCCCTGGTGCATGTGAGCCGGACCATCGAGCCGGATGCGGAACTGACCGCCCGGTATGAGGAGCGGTACCAGAAATTCAAGCAGATCTATCCCACCTGCAAGGCTCTGTTCAAAGAGCTGGCCAAGTAAGCCAGAGGGAGGAATTATACATGACCATCTATCCCGTTACCGCGCCGGAGTTCGCCCCTTACGGGCGGATCATCACCGGCTATGAGACCGAGTGCAAGGCCATCACCGCGGCGCTGAATGCATCCACGCCGCTACCGGAAGCCACCGGGTATGTACCGGAAGAAGAAGCGCTGCAGAGCCTGCCGGAAGCGGCGGTGCTGGGCACGGCGCTGTACGGCGGCATGCCGGTGCAGTTCGGCTGGTGCAACGGCCACAATACCAAGCTGAACTGCCTGGAATACCACCGGGACAGCGAGTTCAACCTGGGGGCCGAGGATTTCATCCTGCTGCTGGCCAAGCAGGACGAGATTGTGAATGGAAAATTGGATACTGCCAAGGTCAAGGCTTTCCATGTGCCGGCCGGAATCCTCGTGGAAGTGTATGCCACAACCCTTCATTACGCCCCCTGCCATACCAATGCGGCCAAGGGGTTCCGGGTGATGGTGGCATTGCCTAAGGGAACCAACACCGACAAGCCGGCCATGCCTGCCAAAGGCGGGGATGACTCTTGGCTGTGGGCCTGCAACAAATGGCTGCTGGCCCATCCCGATTCTGAAGAAGCAAATCAAGGAGCCGCTGTCGCACTGGTCGGAGAAAATATTGATCTTGCGGCTGTGCTGTAAATAAGGAGGAATATTTTATGAAATCCACCAACATTCCCGACGTGCATCTCGGCATCATCGCCGTCAGCCGTGACTGTTTCCCCATTTCCCTGTCCACCCAGCGCCGTGAGAACATCACCGCCGCCTGCAAGGCCAAGGGCGTAGATCTCTACCAGTGCCCCGTGACCGTGGAAAACGAGGCCGACATGCTCAAGGCGGTGGCCGATGTGCAGACCGCAGGCTGCAACGCCCTGACGGTCTTCCTGGGAAACTTCGGCCCCGAGACCCCCGAGACCCTCATCGCCAAATACTTCGACGGCCCCGTCATGTATGTGGCGGCTGCCGAGGGTGACGGCGACATGATCAATGGCCGCGGCGACGCCTACTGCGGTATGCTCAACTGCTCCTACAACCTGGGGATGCGTCATCTGGGCGCCTACATCCCCGAATATCCTGTGGGCACCGCCGAGGAGCTGGCTGACAAGATTGCTGAGTTCCTGCCCGTTGCCCGGGCCATTCTGGGCGTCAAGGACCTGAAAATCATCACCTTCGGACCCCGGCCGCAGGACTTCTTTGCCTGCAACGCCCCCATCAAGGGCCTGTATGAGCTGGGCGTCGAGATCGAGGAAAACTCCGAACTGGATCTGCTGGTCTCCTACAAGGCCCATGCTAACGACCCCCGCATTGCCGATGTCTGCGCCGACATGGCCGCCGAGATGGGTGAGGGCAAGTATTACCCCGACCTGCTGGCTCGGATGGCACAGTTTGAGCTGACCCTGCTGGATTGGGCCGACGCCCACAAGGGCAGCAAGAAGTATGTGGCCTTCGCCGACAAGTGCTGGCCGGCTTTCCCGTCCCAGTTCGGTTTTGAGCCCTGCTATGTGAACTCCCGTCTGGTCAGCCGCGGTATCCCCGTCTCCTGCGAGGTGGATGTCTATGGTGCCCTCTCGGAGTACATTGGTATGTGTGTGTCGGGCGACACCGTCACGCTGCTGGACATCAACAACAGCGTGCCCAAGTACATCTACGATGAGGACATCGCCGGCAAGTTCGATTACAAGCTGACCGATACCTTCATGGGCTTCCATTGCGGCAACACGCCTTCCTGCAAGATGTGCGCCAACCGCGCTGTGAAGTACCAGCTGATCCAGCATCGTCTGCTGGAGCCGGCAGGCAGCGAGCCCGACTTCACCCGCGGCACTCTGGAAGGTGACATCGCTCCGTCCGACATCACCTTCTACCGCCTGCAGTGTGACAGCGAGGGCAACCTTCGTGCCTACATCGCTCAGGGCGAGGTGCTGCCGGTGGCGACCCGCTCCTTCGGCGGTATCGGCATCTTTGCCATCCCTGAGATGGGCCGCTTCTACCGCCATGTTCTGATCCAGAAGCGTTATCCGCATCACGGTGCGGTGGCCTTCAGCCACTGCGGCAAGGCACTGTTCGAGGTCTTCAAGTACCTGGGCATCGCCGACATCGCTTACAACCAGCCCAAGACCCTGCCGTATCCGACCGAGAATCCCTGGGCTTAATTGATTAGAAAGGAAGTTTTTGGTTATGAAATTCTTTATCGATACCGCCAACGTGGAAGAGATCCGCAAAGCCAACGACATGGGCGTTATCGCCGGTGTCACCACCAACCCCAGCCTGATCGCCAAGGAAGGCCGCGACTACGCCGAGACCCTGGCCGAGATCGCCACCATCGTGGACGGCCCCATCTCCGGTGAAGTCAAGGCCACCACCACCGATGCCGAGACGATGGTCAAGGAGGGCGAGGCTATCTACGCCCTGGACCCCAAGCACATGGTCGTCAAGATCCCCATGACCGCCGAGGGCCTCAAGGCCATCAAAGCGCTGTCCGCCAAGGGTATCCCCACCAACTGCACCCTGATCTTCTCTGCCAATCAGGCGCTGCTGGCAGCCCGTGCCGGTGCCACCTACGTCAGCCCCTTCCTGGGCCGTTTGGATGACATCTCCCAGCGGGGCATCGAGCTCATCGAGACCATCCACGACATGTTCCTCAACTATCCCGACATTGAGACTCGGATCATCGCAGCCAGCGTGCGCAACCCCATCCATGTGACCGACTGTGCCCTGGCCGGTGCGGACATCGCCACCGTGCCCTACAAGGTCATCGAGCAGATGCTGCATCACCCTCTGACCGATTCCGGCATCGAGAAGTTCAAGGCCGACTACTGCAAGGTCTTTGGTGAGTGATATGACAAAGGAAGAAAATCTGGCACTGCAGATCGCAGCTTGCCATGTTCGGATGGGCGTGATTGAATCCACCCACGGCGCCAAGGCCGGGCACCCCGGCGGCAGCCTTTCGGCGGCGGAACTGTTTGCCTACCTTTACAACAAAGAAATGCGCATCGACCCCGCCAACCCCAAGTGGGAGGACCGGGACCGGTTCGTGCTCTCCAAGGGACATACCGCGCCGGGCCTTTACAGTGCACTTGCCTACCGCGGATTTTTCCCGGTGGAGGACCTGCCCACTCTGCGCCACATCGACAGCTATCTGCAGGGCCACCCCAACATGAACACGGTGCCCGGTGTGGATATGAGCACCGGCAGCCTGGGTCAGGGTGTGTCGGCAGCGGCCGGTATGGCCAAAGCCGCCAAGTATCTGCATAAGGATGACGTGCGGGTGTATACCCTGCTGGGGGACGGCGAAATTGAAGAGGGCGAAGTGTGGGAATCTTTCCTCTTTGCCGCCAAGTACAAGCTGGACAACCTCTGCGTCATCATCGACCTGAACGGCCTGCAGATCGACGGCCCCACCAGCGAAGTCATGCCCACCGACCCGGTGGACGCCAAGATGCGGGACTTCGGGTTCCATACGGTGTCCATCGACGGCCATGACTTTGTCCAGATGGAGGATGCTTTTGAGTATTTCCACCGGCAGACCGGGGCGCCCACGGCCATCCTGATGCACGCCACCAAGGGCAAGGGCGTCAGCTACATGGAAAACCAGGTGGGCTGGCACGGCAAGGCCCCCAACGACGAGGAATACAAGATCGCTATGGACGAGCTCAACGCCCAGATGGCGGGACTGGAGGCGCAGGTATGAGTGAGGTCAAGAAAATTGCCACCCGCGACAGCTACGGTGCCGCGCTGGTAGAACTGGCGAAGGACCATCCCGACGTGGTGGTGCTGGATGCCGACCTGGCCGCCGCCACCAAAACCGGCGTGTTCAAGAAGGCCTATCCCGACCGCCATTTTGACTGCGGCATTGCCGAAAGCAACATGATGGCCACCGCTGCCGGTATGGCGGCGATGGGGCTGGTGCCTTTCGCGTCCAGCTTTGCCATGTTCGCGGCGGGCCGCGCCTTTGAGCAGGTCCGCAACTCCATCGGCTACCCCCACCTGAACGTCAAGATCGGTGCGACCCACGGCGGCATCTCGGTGGGCGACGACGCTGCATCCCACCAGTGCTGCGAGGATTTCGCGCTCATGCGCTCCATCCCCGGCATGACGGTGCTCTGCCCCTCCGACGACGTGGAAGCCCGCGCCGCCATCAAGGCTGCCTATGAGCACCAGGGCCCCGTCTACCTGCGGTTCGGCCGCCTGGCCGTGCCGGTCTTCCATGACGAAGCAACTTTCAAGTTCGAGATCGGCAAGGGCGAGCAGCTCACCGAGGGCGACGACGTGGCGATTATTGCCACCGGCCTGGAGGTGGGCGAGGCCCTCACTGCTGCCGAACTCTTGAAAAACGAAGGCATCCACGCCCGGGTCATCAACCTCTGCACCATCAAGCCGCTGGACGAGGAACTGGTCGTCAAGGCGGCCCGGGAATGCGGCGCCGTCGTCACCTGCGAGGAGCACAGCATCCTGGGTGGTCTGGGCGAAGCCGTGGCCGCCGTGCTGGGTGAGCAGTGCCCCACCAAGATGCGCCGTGTGGGCGTGAAGGACGTCTTCGGCCACTCCGGCCCCGCCTGGGATCTGCTGGAACAGTTCGGCCTGCGCAGCGACGCCATCATCGCCGCTGTGAAGGAGCTGATGTAAGATGATCGCCATCGGCTGTGACCACGGCGGATACGAACTCAAGCAGAAGATTTTGGCTCACCTGCAGGATCGCAGACTGGAATACCAGGACTTCGGCTGTGAATCCACCGCCTCGGTGGATTATCCCGTGTACGGTAAGGCAGTGGCTCGCGCCGTCGCGGACGGCAGCTACGAGAAAGGCATAGTCATCTGCAGCACCGGCATCGGTATTTCCATTGCGGCCAACAAGGTGCCCGGCATTCGATGCGCTTTGTGCGGGGACTGCTTCTCTGCTCGGGCTACTCGACAGCACAACGATGCCAATATGTTGGTGCTGGGGGCGTTGGTTACGGGACCGGGGCTGGCGCTGGAGATCGTGGACATCTTCCTTGATACGCCGTTCTCCGGTGAAGAACGCCATTGCCGTCGTATTGCGCAACTGGAGGAAACGTAATGTTTGAACTGTGCGCATCCATTCTGGCGGCTGACTTTGCCCATTTAGCCCGAGACGTGCAGGCGGCTGAAACGGCTGGCGTGGATGCCTTTCATATAGACATCATGGACGGTCACTTTGTACCAAGCATTACCTTCGGCACCGATATGGTGCGCACGATGCGTGCCCTGACCCGCAAACCGTTGGACGTTCACCTGATGGTGGAGTATCCGATCAATTTTGTGGAGGAACTGGCTTCTTTGGGGGGTGAGCGTGTCTCGGTGCATACGGAAATTGTGGGTGGACCCGGTGCGGTACTGGACGCTATTCATGCCGCTGGTATGCGCGCTGGGGTGGTGCTCAATCCTGAAACGCCGGTGGAAGCGGTAAGGTCGCGTCTTGCCCAGAGTAACTATCTGCTCTTGATGACGGTACACCCCGGTCGCGGTGGGCAGCCGTATCTGCCCGGCAGCGATGAGAAAATCGCTGCTGCCCGAGCTCTGCTGCAAGGGCAGGAAAGCCACGCAGTCATTCAGGTAGATGGAGGCATTACCCCTGACACCCTGCCCGGTGCCTATGCGGCGGGGGCACGGAGCATCGTGGCAGGCAGTGCGGTGTTCGGAGGCAAGATAGATGAAAATGTGAAGATGTTGCAGGTTGCGATATAACGTAACCCCAAAAGGAAATATTCTATTGAAAGAAGTAAAACGAATTGCCAAGGGGAGTTTAAACAACAACGTCCATAACGTGGAGCGGCTGCGCACTGTTCTTTGGGATATGAACGAACTGGACTGGCGCACCGAAACACAAACCCGTGAGGTGGAGCAAACCAATGAAGCTGGCGAATCGGAAACCACAACCATCACCGAAACGGTTCTGGTCATCCAACTGACCCACCACACCCCGGAAGAAATGCGGGATGCTTATCACTTCACAGAACGGCAGAACGAGTGCCTCACACTGCTTTCAGGAGAAGATACCGCGACCCTTTGGGGTGAACTGCTGGGTGGTTTTGTGCAGGGGAGCGGGGAGCTCATGGCGCCCGGCATGGATACGGTGTTTGCGGATGGTGCCCTGCAATGGCCGCTGCCGGTGGCGGGAACAATCACCTCGCCGCAAGGGTACCGCACCGATCCTTTCACGGGAGAAGTCAGTTACCACAGCGGTACCGATATCTCGGCACCGGAGGGAACGCCAATTCTGGCCGCCGCAGACGGCACCGTCACCATTGCCAACGCCACCGACAGCTGGGGCGGCAGCTACGGATACTATGTCAAGATCGACCACGGCGGCGGGCTGACGACTCTGTATGCTCATTGCTCCGGCATCTGTGTTACGGTGGGTCAGCAGGTGCAGGCCGGACAGGTCATTGCCTATGTGGGACATACCGGCAGGGCAACGGGGGCTCATTTGCATTTTGAGGTGATGCAGAAAGAGTTGGAATGAGTTAAAAGTAAAAGGCGCAATCGTTGAATACAAAAGGGCATACAGTATAAATAGAAGCAGGGCAGTGATTTCGCACTGCCCTGCTTCTAATTTGGAAGAGAGGATGGCAAAAGAAAGAATATTACTGCAAAAGAGAATTGCAATAATCGACCATATCTTGGTTGGCTACGAGGCTTTCGGCATATCCCGTATGGCCGATGTTAAAGGTGTGAGCTAGGTTGTTTTCGACAGAATCATACGATACCGTCACATGAGGAACATTGTTTTCAGTTAGATAGCGATCAAACACTTGCACATCTTCGCCGGTAACCGCATCGTCGGGCGTAGTCAGCATATATACCCCTTCAAATGCCTGCGGTTTAACCGATTGCATCAAATCCAGGTGGGACATCAGTTCTTCATCCAGAAGGATGTCTGCACCGATTTTTTGCGCTGCATGGCCAAGCACGCCCTCTTCAGACTCGAGATATTCCTGCATGGCGCGGATATTTGCAACAGGACAGGTAGTGACAAATCCTTGGAACTCGAAGTCCGGCAAGGTCACGCCAAAATATTCCTGCAACTCTTCGGAGTGGAAAATGGCGCAGGTAAGCAGCACATAGTATCCGCCAGCACTGTCACCGCTCAGAATCACGTTGGACATATCAAAACCGTATTCGTCGGCATGGTCAGCCACCCACTGGTAGCTGGTGAACAAGTCCTGAATTGCGTCTGTAAAATTACCATCACGGGGAATACCGGGATAATCCGTGGCCACCACTTTATAGCCCCGTTCCGCAAAAAAGATAGAATGGTTGGTATTGGTTTCCCGGCTACCACCTATAAAAGCACCGCCGTGCACTTCTATCACGACCGGCAAAACTTCTTGGTTCGATGTGCCGTACAGGTCCACTTTGTGGTAGTCCAGATCATCTTCCAGATAAGAAACCGCTCGGACGATGTCGGTATAGTTGTCAGGATCATGCTGGATTGTGGCTGCCTGCGCAAGGATGTCCGGACTCGGTTCCGGGGTGGCAACCACTTCAGAAGCAATCGGACTGCTTTCCGGTGAGGCCGAGGTTTCCGGAGCCGCAGTAGATGTGTTCCCGCAGGCGGACAAAAGCAGTGCTCCGGCCATGGCGAAGGTCAGAAAAAGAGAAAAATGTCGTTTCATTTACAAACTCCTTCCAAATTTCCAAGGGTTCATACCGGCTGAAAGAAACCGTTAAAAGCGTTAATTGAACTTTACCGCAACCGGGGACGGACTACAACCAAGGCAACGCAAACATGGTTTTTTATGTCGCAACCTTTCATGCTTGCACTTTTTGGTCGAAATAGATATAATACTATATATGTGTATACTCTTTTTCGTACAAAAAGAAGGCGCCGTGGCGGGAACGATGGCATGAAAGGGATTGTCAAAATGGAAGAGAGGAATGCCGCTACGTTGTATCGTGTGGCGATCGTAGAGGATGACGAACAGGATGCAAAGCAGCTCCGGCAATTGTTGGAACGATATGCAGAGGAAAAGGGACTGAATATCGTGATCGATACCTACCAGAATGCGGTGGTGTTCCTGACCAATTATCAGGCTCGCTTTGATGTTATCTTCATGGACATTGAGATGCCATATATCAACGGCATGGAAGGCGCGTGCAAACTCCGCGAAATCGACAAGGCGACTCTTTTGATCTTTACCACCAATCTTGGCCACATGGCGGTCAAAGGGTACGAGGTGGAAGCCTTTGATTTTGTGGTAAAACCGCTTCATTATGAGTCTTTGCGCCTCAAACTGAATCGCGCTGTTGCCAGGCTTGCGCTTCAGGCTGGGGAAAAAATCATCTTCACCTCCGAGGGAGCAAAAATCTGTTTGAACACTGCGTCACTTTATTATGTGGAAGTGTCGGATCATCAGTTGATTTACCACACGGAAGAAGGGGATTACCCAGCCTATGGAACGATGACAAAGGTCCGAGCCCAGCTGGAATCTTTCGGGTTCTGTTTGTGTAACAATTGTTATCTTGTCAATCTGCGCCACGTGCGGCAGGTGCGCAATCATATCGCCCTAGTGGGAAACACCGAATTGCAGATCAGCCACCCGCGCCGAAAAACATTTCTGGAGGCCCTCAACAATTATATTGGCGGATGAACAGGTAAATAGTTGCGTAGAAAAAGGAAAAGCCTGCGGCAATTTGCTTGAAAAAGCGATGCCACGGGCTTTACTTTTGTGGTAGTCCATCCAAAATTGTGTAAAGGAGAATGGTGAAATGAAACACTATGCAACACGTGGATTATCACTTGTCTGCGCGGCGGCGCTGGTATTGAGCGGCTGCAACGCATCTTCGTCCCAAACTGTGGAGCCCACGGTGATCGGTGAAAGCGGCACATTGGCTTGCGTGGGCGACAGCATTACTTTTGGGGCAGGTGTGCGGAAAACACGAGATACAGATTCGTATCCTGCGATGCTGCAAACACTGTTGGGGGACGCCTGGACGGTGGAAAACTTCGGGAATCCCGGCAGCACCCTGATGGCGGGTACCAACCGCCCGTATACGGAGCAGGAAGAGTACCAGGCTTCCCTGAATATGGCGGCGGATGTGTATCTGGTTATGCTGGGCACCAATGATGCGAAACCGGATTTCTGGGATACGGACACTTTTGTGGAGGAATATGAAACATTTCTTTCGACGTATGAGGATGTCAACCCGGATGCGCAGATTTTTTTGATGACACCGCCCTGCGTGTATGCGCAAGACAGCGACAATCCCGAGTATTACGGGGCTATGGGGGATAATGTGGATGCGGAAGTTGTTGCTGCTGTCCACACGGTAGCTGAAAAAGTAGGCGTGCCGGTCATTGATCTGCATACCTTTACGGAAGATCATCCTGAATGGTTTGCGGATGGTCTGCACCCCAACAAGGTGGGGAATTCCGCCATCGCCCAGTATATCTACTATCAAATCACCGGCACAGAGGGTGAGATCACGCTTCCGGCCGTGGTTTCGCTGCCGGAAGGCACTGTGATCGGATGCGTAGGTGACAGCACTACCTACGGCTCCGGCGTTATGAAGACCCGGGACACTGAATCCTATCCGGCGCTGTTGCAGGAGATGCTGGATGACGGCATCACGGTGGAAAATTACGGAATGGGCAGTCAGACCGTGATGCCCGGAACGGATGCCCCCTACCGGGAGCATAGCATCTATCGGACCTCGCAGAAAGAACCCTGTGATTTCTACATCATTATGATGGGCACCAATGATGCCAAAAACGCCTATTGGGACCCGGAGCAGTTCCGCACGGAGTTTCTGGATTTTGTGCAGGATTATCAAAACTTGGCTTCCGCCCCCCAGATTTATCTGATGACGCCAGTGACTGTGTATGTGGTAGAAGGCCAGGAAACCGTGAATTTTGACATCAATGCTGACAATCTTGACCAGGCAGCACAGATCGTTTCCGAAATTGCGGAGGAATTGGATTTGCCGCTGATTGATATCCACGCGCTGACAGCAGGCCATCCAGAGTGGTTTGCCGACGGTGTACACCCCAATGCCCAAGGCAATGCGGCCATTGCTCAAGCGGTGTATGACGCCCTGGCTGCTGAATAACCCCCGGTAAAGCTTGGCGATTGAAAAGGGAGTGCCACAACAATGGCGGATTGGTATTGGAAGAACAATTTTCTGTTTTCGATGCTAGCAGTGGAAGCCTGTGTATGTAGAAAACTGACCCGGCGGAACGCTTCGGTTGTGTACTGGGTGCTACTGACAGGGGTTATGCTGGCGATGTCCAGCGGGTTGATGCAGAATTGGGAATGGCTGGGAAATACCATTGCCGCTGATAATATGATGAGCAATATCCTTTGGCGCGCCATATTGTCAATGCTTTCAGCCTTTCAGATTTTTCTTTGTTATGAAGTCAGCTGCAGTAACGCGTTGTACCTTATGGTGATATCCATAACCTTTCAGCGCATCCAGTTTGATATTTATAAAATCGTTGAATCGGTGACAATGGGATATCTGCATGGCGATGAGCCCGGACAACCTGCGGTGGCCCTGTGCTTGACCACCTTGGCAGTTGCTTGCCTGTTTGCTAGAGCAATTTTTTCTAACCGCGAAACGCTGTTGTTTAAAACCGGGAGTAAAAATACAGGTGTTGTAGTATGCGCAATGACGCTGCTGATCGTTAACGACGCATACAATATGTTTTTGTTTGTTTACGATCCCCACGCCAATGTGGGGATAACCATGGTTGTCATTCGCATATATGCGATTTTGTTTGATGTACTTACAATCTGTGTGCTATACAATCTGACGGTACGGCGTACGCTGGAAATGGAGCGTGTCGCTACCGAGACCATGGCAAAACAGCATATGCAGCAGTATGAATCTTCCCGTGAGTTGATGCAGATGATCAACATCAAAAGTCATGATCTGAAAAAGCAGCTGCGCTATCTTCGCCAAGCCCCCGATGGGAAAACACAGCTGATCGAAGAGCTGGAACATATCACTGGTGCTTTTGATGCCATTGTGGACACTAACAACGAAGCCCTGAGCACCGTACTGACCGAAAAATCGGCCACCTGCCTCCATGAAAAAATCCCCTTCACCGTGGTGAGCTGTGAACATCCCCTGGACTTTATGCGGGAACTGGACCTGTATACCCTGTTTGCCAACCTGCTGGACAATGCCATCGAGGCATCCCGCAAGCTGGAACCCTCCCGCCGCAGCATAACCTTGGCTATCAAATGTTCACAAGGTTTTTTGTCCGTCCATCAGGAAAATTATTTTGACGGTAAAATTCAGCGTGCCGGCCCTGAACTCCTGACCACAAAGGCGGATTCCACCGCCCACGGTTTCGGTTTTCAAAGTATGAGCCGGATCGTTGAGCAGTATCACGGAATCATCAATTACAAAACGGAGGAGGATGTGTTTTCCGTCAATATCCTGATCCCGTTGCCGGAGAACAGCGCCTGAAAGCCGGAACAGGAAAGTTGCGCACAAAAAACGAAAGGATGCGCCTTCCTCGTTGAAAAAACGGCGCCGCAGTTGGTACTATGGGGGCAAGATATGCGGCACAGATTCCCAAGCCGTAAAACAACAAGGAGGAAAACTATGAAAAAGAAAACTCTGATGGTTCTGGCCCTGGCGGCGATGATGGCGCTGTCTGCCTGCGGCGCTTCTCAAAGTGAAAGCACTACTTCTGCTGCCAGCGAAGATTCTGCTCCTGCTTCCGCTGTAACGGAAGCCACCCCTGAACCGGAAGAAACCGCGGAGCCTGCGGAAACCTCTGCGGCGGCCGGTGAAGAAGTGGACGTGGGTGGTCCCTACCCCGCCACCACCGACTGGGACGAATACGTTGTGGTAGACTACTACTTTGAGGAAACCGACGAGACCGTTCCCATGCTGATCGAGACCAACGCCGACCACACCCGCTTCAACACCCTGTTCGACTTCTTCGGCGAAAAGCAGGAGATGACCTTCAGCGTGGACGGTGAGGAACTGGTTGTTGAATACGATCTGACTGGCTTTATTGGTAAGGCCACGGAAGAATTCTACAACTTCATTCAGGAAAATGTCACCGAGGGGACGCCCATGTCCGGAGACGCGGAGGCCAGCAGCAGCGCTGAGGAGGAGGAGGACGTGGGCGGGGACTACCCCGCCGCCGCTACCTGGGAAGAGTCTGCGGGTGTCTTTTCTGTATGTAAAAAGAGTATGTGAGGGTAAAGCCAATGTTTGAAAGGAAAAATCTTTGGCGCGGAGGTGCCTATCTTTGCGCGGCGCTGGTCTTTGTGGGTTCCACAGCCGGAACTGCGCTGGAAACCAACCGCAACATGGTAGACGGCTTTCTGGGAACCAAAAGCTATGTGGTACAGACCGACACCAGCGACGGCGAACTGTACACCACTTTTACGGCGGATTACGCCAACACCGATGAACTGGTGGCAGCGCACCAGGCGGCTGGGGAGACCCTGGCAGAAGAAGGGTCTGTGCTGCTGAAAAACAATGGAGCCCTGCCCCTGGCCGAAACCGCCCGCAAGGTCACCCTGCTGGGCTTGCGCGCCGATGCCAAAACCATCTACGGCGCAACGGTGGGTGTGAGCGTGCCGGATGCCCAGAACGTCAGCCTGACCACGGCGCTGACCGAACGCGGATTCAGCGTCAATACCACCGCCAACGAAGCTTACGCCGCCGTGGCTGCCGGGGACGCCTACAAAGGGGTGAACAAACTTTCTCCCAGCTTTTCCGGCGTGCTGGTCGGTGAGGAACCGGTATACACCATTCTGGAACCCACGTTGGCGGAACTGAACGCTGCCAATGCCAGTTTTACCTCCAGTATGGCTGAATACAACGATGCAGCCATCGTGGTGGTGGGCCGTCCCGGCTCTGAAGCCGCCGATTACTATCCCGGCGCCGAGGGCGTGGACGCGGCTTCCGGCGCCAGCAGCGCCCTGGGTCTTTCCGCCAACGAACTGGCGCTGATCGAATTTGCCAAGTCCAACTTTGAAACCGTCATTGTGCTGGTCAACAGCAGCAACGCCATGGAACTGGGCGCGCTGCAGTCCGACGAGGGCGTGGACGCCGTTCTGTGGATCGGCTGGCCCGGCAACTACGGCATGCGCGGTGTGGCCGACATCCTGATGGGTGAAGTCAACCCCAGCGGCGCCCTGCCGGACACCTTTGCCACGGACTCGGCTTCCTCCCCGGCTATGGCCAACTACGGCGTAATGGCCTGGCAGAATGCCGCCCAGTATCTGGACACCGCTGTGGACCGCGGTGACTTCTACCTCATCGAAGCCGAGGGCATCTACACCGGCTACCGCTACTACGAGACCCGCTACGCCGATGTGGTCATGGGTCAGGGCAACGCCGATTCCCAGGTGGGCGCCTTTGCCTCCACCGCCGGATGGAACTATGACGAAGAAGTGGTCTATCCCTTCGGCTACGGCCTGTCCTACACCACTTTCAGCCAGCATATCGACAGCGTGGAAGTGGATGTGGACGCCCGCACGGTGACGGCCCAGGTCACGGTGGAAAACACCGGTGCTGTGGCCGGCAAAACGCCGGTGCAGCTGTACGTCCAGGCGCCTTACATCGCGGGCGGGGTGGAGAAATCCGCCATCCAGCTGCTGGATTATGCCAAGACCTCGGTCCTGGAACCGGGCGCCAGCGAGACCGTGACCATCGTGGCCGACCTGCAGAACATGGCCAGCTATGACGAAACCGGCGAACAGACCTACATTCTGGATGCCGGTGACTACTACTTCACCGTTGCCAACGGCAGCCATGCCGCCGTGAACAATGTGCTGGCGGCCCAGGGATACGAAGTATCCGGCGACGCCGCCAATGTGCAGACCTGGCACAACGACAGCCTGAACAAGGAACTGTCTACCTCCAAGGCGGGCACCGAAGTGACCAACCAGCTGCAGGAAGCGGATTACAACACCTGGGCCGAGAATACGGTCACCTATCTCTCCCGTTCCGACTGGGAAGGCACCTGGCCCCAGACCTATGACAGCCTTTCTCTCACCGAGGAGATGCTGCCCTACCTGACCAACGACTTTTACACCATCGCCACCGGCGACGACACTTCGGACATCACCTTTGGCGGCGAAAGCGCCGACGGCCTGACCTTCAGCGATATGAAGGGCGTGGCCTATGACGATCCCATGTGGGATGACCTGCTTAACCAGCTGGATCTGCAGGAAGCTATCCTCTTCATCACCCAGGGCAACCGCAACGCCCCCGCTATGGAATCCATCGGCTTTGTGGGCGGCCAGTATACCGAGAACGCCCCCAACGGGTTCAATGTGGAACTGAGCGCCTATTCCGACCCCAACTCTCCCTGGTATGTGGCAGAGGATGACCCCAACGCAGCCTATATGTGCAACGATATGGGCAGTGCGCCGCTGGTGGCCGCCACCTTCAACAAGGAACTGGCAGAACAGTACGGCGTGCTTTGGGGCAACGATTCCCTGTACAACGGCCTGTCCTTTATCTGGGGCCCCGGCCTGAACCTGCACCGCCATCCCTACAACGGCCGTAACGGCGAATACTACTCGGAAGACCCGGTCCTGTCCGGTTACACCGGGCTTTCGGTGGCCCAGGGCGCGCTGACCAAGGGCCTGATCTGCGCCCCCAAGCACTTTGCCTTCAACGACCAGGAATCCAACCGCAACGGCGTGGCCCCCTTCATGCAGGAGCAGAAAGCCCGTGAGCTGGAGCTGCGCAGCTTCCAGATCGCGGTAGAAGGCGGTACCCTGGGCCTGATGACCTCCTTCAGCCGCATCGGACCCACCTACGTAAGCGCCTGCACCGCCCTGATGACCAACATTCTGGTGCAGGAGTGGGGCTTTGAAGGGTACGCTGTCACCGACATGGTGAACCCCGCCACCTACATGACCTGGAAGGAATCGGTCATTGCGGGCACCACCAACTTTGATACCACCGAAGTGGCCGAGGAGTGGGCTTCCTACATCACCGCCACCACAAACACCCTTTCCGGCGACGCCACCATGCTGCAGGCCATCAAGGACCGCGTTCACAATACCCTGTACGTCTACGCCCAGAGCAACGTGATGAACTCCATCAACTCCAGCTCCCAGAAGGTGGAAGTGAATGTGTGGTGGCGTGTGGCGTACAAGAGCGTCCACTACGGCATGATCGCCCTTACCGTACTGCTTGCGGCCGGATATGTGGCCTGTGTGGTAAAGAGCAGCAAAAAGAAAAAGGAGAATGCGTAATGGCAAGATCTTTCACCAAATGGCAGCGCATGGTTCTGGCCCAGGCGCTGCTCGTGGCGGTCGCCCTGGTTCTGAGCATCGCGAGTTCCCTCACCGCCTACGCCTTGAGCGGGCTGCCCGTTATCGTGGCCGCCTGCGTCGTGACCCTGGTTTTTGATGCAGTGGTCATCGCAGCTCGGGGCAAACTGCCGGCCGTCGTGCAGGACGGAATGTTTTTTGTGAATTCCCTGCTCATCGGTCTGGCCCTTTGCACGGTGCTCAGCGGCCGCGTACTGCTGATCGGCTACATCTACTTTTCCGATCTGGAATCCAGCAACCCGGTAGCCATTCTGGCCATGAACCTGGCCATTGCCGCCTGGGTGTTCTACGCCCTGGCCATCGCGGCCAACTGCGTGATCGGATTTTCCCGCCAGGATAAGCGTTGAGCTTAGCAACTTGGCAAGTGTCTTGATTGCATCCAATCATCGATTCTGAAATGGAAAGATCGCCGCTGCCAGAAATCTGCTGCAAGGGCAGGAAAGCTGCGCCGTCATCCAGGTGGAGGGCGGCCCCCCGATACCTTGCCCGGCGCCAATGCGGCGGGGGCACGGAGCATCGTGGCGGGCAGTGCGGTCTTCTGTGGAAGCATATATCAAAATGTGTGTGCATTGCGTGCGGAGAAGGCGAAACCGTAGATGCGTGTAGCAAAAAATGGTGCCCCAAAAGGTGCAGAATGTTCGGCAAATGAACATACTGCAAAATCTGTATGGGTTCATTGCCCGGTCTGCCACAATAAGACGAAAACAAAGATTTATCAAGATACATTGGTGCTTCGTTTCCCGATGTATTGCCCGAAATGTAAGAAGGAGATGCGGGTAGATATCATCCAAGGGAAAATCTATCCCTGCACAAAGGTCTGTAAATAGCAGCAAGGCCCGCTTTTCATGCAACTGAAAAGCGGGCCTTTTTCTTAAACGGTTTCTACTTCGCCGACTTCATCCATTCGCCGTGTGTGGATCAGGATCTCGCGATTGATGGATAACAGCATCTCCAGTTCGTCACAGGTGCAGCCAACCAGCAAGCGCTGAAATTGCTTTAGCATAGTGTCAACATCGTTACGCTCCGGGTAAAAGATTGCATTGGCATCGATGCCCAGAAAACGGAACAACAGATAGATGGATTCAAATTCCGGGTTGGCAACGCCGCGTTCAATATTGGAAATTGATTTCCCTGTCACACCAATCGTTTCGGCAAGCTCTTCCTGCGTCAAGCCATGAGCGATTCGCGCAGCCTGCACTACGGCAGCGAGCTTTTCAGAAAAATCATACATCCCGTTCACCCCAAGAAACAAATTTCGACAATTTCGTGCTGAATACATTGTATCGTTGTCTGTTGGCGAGTTGAACGAATGTAAATTCCATATTGAAAAAAAATAAAATTCTAA
>CAUEKL010000012.1 GCA_959018215.1 uncultured Gemmiger sp. | reverse complement strand
GGGTTGTACGCCAGCCGGATGGCTCCCAGGGCCGCCCCCGCCATGCAGAGGACGGGCAGCCCCATGGCGAAGATCACAAGAATGATCAGGATGCCGGGCAGCGACCCGAAGAGGATGGCCAGGAACCCGTATTTGCCGGTGAAAGCCACGAGCCATTTCAGGGGTTCCTTGACCCAGGAAAAGGCGTAGAAGAAGAAGGTTTCTCCCAGGCTGTACCCCAGCACGCCCGGTATCCCGCCCGGGGGATGCAAAAGTATCGCGGTGGCGGCGGCGCACAGCCCCCACAACAGGGCGAAGCGGATCAGGGTTTGTTTGAGCATGTAAAACTCCTCCTTTGAGATTTCATGCCCCCATTGTACCGGATACTTTCCGGAAACTGCCCTGCGGGGAGATAAACGGAAATCTCCCGCCGGCCCAACGGCCCCGCGCCGGGGTATATGATAGCAGTATCATATGGGCCGTCCTGTCTGCAGGGACGGCAAAGGAGGTTTTGCCATGTCCCGTCCTTCCCATTTTTCCGGGGCCTACACCCTGGTACCCAACAACACCTACACCGTGAACGGCACCACCTACCGCACCGACGCCCAGGGCCGCATCTCCACCTTTGACGGAAAGCTTTCCGCCGATGCGGCGCCGCGCTCTCTTTCCGCCCAGCGCAATCTGCCCGGCAAACAGCCCGGGGAGGACGCCGGTCACCTGATGTCCGCCAGCCGGGGCGGTTCCGGCAAAACGGATAACCTGGTGCGGATGGACCACCAGGTGAATGTGCGCGATTACCGGGCCATGGAACGGGAAAACGACGCCCTGATGAAGGAGGGCAAGGAAGTCACCCTGCACGGTTCCATAACCTACCCCGGGGACGGCAACTGGCCGGACTGCTTCATGGTCACCCGGGAGGTCACCGACCCGGCCACCGGCGTCACCGACGTGGAGCACTTTTCCTGGACCAACATCGACATGGCCCAGTTCGACGACAACGAGGACTGGATGTCCCTGGCCGATGAGTTTCCCAACCCCGGCTCGGAGCAGGAGGATGCCTACTACGCCGAACTGGAAAGCCAGACGCAAACCCCCGTTCCGGGGGCAGCCGCCGGCGCCGCCCTTACCGAGGCCGACGGGGAGGAAACCGGCCTTGCCGCCCAGGGGTCCGACGGCCTTTGCGGCAGTTTCGGCCCGGAGGGCGGCGTGACCGACGCTCCCGGCGGCGGGGCTGTCTCCACCGGCAGCTTCGGGCCGGACGGCGGGTCCTCCAAGGATTCGGACGACGACGGGCTCGGCCCTTCCGACAGCGACTCCGACGGGCTTTCCCTGTAATTCCGGAAAGGAGGAAGGTTTTCATGCCTGTATATTCTGCCTACCCCACCCGCACCACGCCCTGGCTGCCCGGCCTGACCGCCGGGCGGGCCGCACCGGACAGCGCCGTGCTCTTCCGCGATGCCGAAGGACGGGCCTTCGGGCTGACCATGGACGACCTGGCCAGGGGCATTTATCTCACGGGGGCGCCCCGCTCGGGCAAGACCACCGTGCTGTACCATCTGCTCAGCCAGCTGATCCCCCGTCTGGGCCCCCATGACGGGCTCCTCATCTTTGACCCCCGGGGCGACCTGCGGCGGCAGTTCTTCCGCCCGGGGGACATTGTGCTGGACCCCAACCCCCACGGCTACGGCAACGCTTCCTGGAGCCTGTTCGCCGACCTGCTCGCCTTCGGCTCCACCGACTACGACCTGGACCAGAGCGCCGCCCGCATCGTCACCCGGCTGTTTGCCGACAACCGCAACCAGATGACCCCCTTCTTCACCATCGCCCCCAGGCGGCTGCTGGAGAATCTGCTGCTGGTGTACGCCCGCACCATCCTGGCCCACCCCGAAACCGCCGGGCAATACCGCAACGATACCCTGCTCAACTACTGCGCCAACCTGTCCCGGGAAAAGATCCAGGAGCTGATCCGCTGCGCCCCCGCCCCCGGCGAGCTGCGCAGCTATCTGGGCAACTGTGCCTCCGACCAGGCACTGGGCGTACTGGGGGAGCTGCAGGCGTCGGTATCGGCCCTGCGGGGCTTTGCAGGAGGACACAGCCCGGTGTTCAGCGTGGTGAACTTTGCCCGGGACGGAGGCGGAAAGCTGCTGTTCCTGGAATTTGACGCCAGCGCCGCCGATACCCAGGGCCCCATCTTCGGCCTGATCGAGGACCTGGCCTACAGCACCGCCCTCTCTCCCCTGCCCCAGAAAGGCAAGCTCTTCTTCTGCAGCGACGAAGGTCCCTTGCTGGGCAGCAATGTGGAGATGCTGCAGCGGGCCCTGAGCTTCGGCGCCGGGCAGCACATCGGGGGCATCTTCTACGCCGCCCAGTCCAACGCCCAGCTCCATCACTGCTACGGCGAGGCCCTGACCGAGAGTATGCTGGCGGATTTCGGCACCGTGATCGCGCTGCGGATGAAGGACGTGACCACCCGCCGGTATCTGCAGCAGCTGTGCGGCAGCTGCACCGTTCCCATGCAGCACGCCCGGTGCGGAGTGGTGACCACCTCCCTCATGCAGGTGCCCGCTCTGCCCGACGACCAGATGCTGAGCATGGTGACCGGGGATGCCGTGGTACTGCCCCCGGCCGGGCTGCCCTTTGCCTTTCACTTTCTGCCCTGGGCCGGGTAACACCCGTGGAAAAAGGAGGACGATCATGGGATTTCTCAAGGCTTTTGAGCACGACTGCTTCACGGTGGCACCCCCGAAGACCGGCGGGGCGGACAGTGCCCTGAACACCGTTTCCGGCCGGGCGCTGCAGGAGCGGCTGGCCCGGGACGGCTATCTGCGGATGACGGCGGTGAGCGGCGGGGAAACGGAGGACCGGGCCCGGGTACTGATGTCGGTGCTGCGGCAGGCCCGCAGCCGCAGCCTGCCGGTGGTCCTGCTGACCGCCGGGGAGGACCCGCTCCTGCCCGGGGCCCGGCTGTACAACTACGACCCCTTCCGGGGGCATACCCGGGAGGAGGCGGCGTTTCTGCTTTCCCGCACGGCGGATCTGGAAAAGCCCGGTTCCGCCAAAGACATCCATTTCAGCCTCAATGCCCTTCTGCGCAGCTGGGCGGGACACAGCCTGGACGAGCTGCTGGCCTGCTCCTGTGAGGAAGAGGAGCAGCGGGCCCAGCAATACGGGCCTTTGCCCTTCGCGGAGCGGGGGGAGTTCCGGGCGGTGTTCGACCTGCTCATACAGCTGAAAGGGCTGCAGCCGGCGGGGCAGCCGGGGATGTCGGTGCGGGAAGCGGTGAAGAACCCGGGGCAGCTGGCGCTGCGGCATCCGCTGCTGTGGATGATGGCCCTGGCCGAGATCGAGGCATACCGTCCCCGGGCCCTGATCCTGTGTGCGGACGCCCCCTTTGCCCGGCTGCCGGGCCGGCTCAAGCCCCTGCTGGCCTGCCCTCACCTGGTCCTTGCGGATGAAAACCTCCCCGACCAGCTTACGGAGGAGGAATGGACGTACCTGGGCGGGCGGCTGCGCACCGCCGTGATGTTTGCCCATTCTTCCGGCATGGCGGCGGAGAAGGTGGCCCGGCTGTACGGCACCGCAGACATGGAGCAGGAGGAGTACAGCCAAGGTGTGACCAAAGACTGGCTGCTGCCCTGGAACAGCAGCACCTCCAGCACCGTGTCCACCCACAGGGTACGGCAGTACCAGGTGCGGCCGGAGCTGATCCAGGAGCTGGGCCCGGGGTGGGCGGTGGTTTCCTGCGGCGGGGCCCGGCGGGTCTGCCGCCTCCAGTTCGACCGGTAAGGGACCCAAAAAAGCCCCCGGGGCGTGCGATGGCACGCCCCGGGGGCTTTTTTTGGCGGGACAGGGTCCCGTTCACCGGCTCAGACCGACAGGGACTGCAGGTGCCGGCCGGTTTCCAGATATTGTTCGACGGCACGGTGGAAGGCCCGGGCCATCTGGGGTTCCTTTTCGGGACAGAAGGGCTGCATGCGGGCTTCGGCCAGGTCAGCCGAAGATTCCCGGGCGAACCGGGCCACGCAGTTGTTGCCGGCCGCCAGCTCTTCGCCCGGATGCCGCAGGGGATATTCCATCATGTACTCGGTGAAAAGCAGGCAGAGATAATCATCCCGGGAAAGCATCTTGTTTTCGTTGATATAGCAGCAGATGGTATCCAGCTTCTGGATGGTGTAGGAGTTCCAGTAATTCCAGATGTTCTTTTCCTCCCCCAGCTCCGAGAAATAGAAGCTGCGGTAGTCCCGCTCCTCGTCGTCAAAGGGGAAAAAGCGGCTCACATACGCCTGCCGCCACTGGGTAAGGGTCACCGGCGCTTTCAGCAGATCGGTGCGCAGGGTGTTGCCCGTGTCGGCGGCAAACAGAGGCAGGCCGCTGTTTACCCGCTGCTGGATGCGGTCCATCTCCCGGGATTCCGCCTGCAGGGCCAGGCGCTCGGCCTCCAGGTCCCGCAGGGTCTGGGCCCGGTCGCTGTGCTGCTGGGCTTCGGCGGCCTGCCGGTTGATGCGCTGGACCGACCGCCGGGCCCGGAACAGCTGGCTGCAGAAAATCAGCATCTGCCGGGCGTCGTGGGAGCGAGAGAGCAGGGTCTCGGAATCCTGGGCAGGGATCTGCCGCTCTTCCATCCAATTCAGGAATGCGCCGGGCTGCATGGACCATTTGCGCTCCCGGCGGTAGCCCCGGCTGACGTAGAAGGTGGCTTCCAGGGCCACCGGGGGCCGGTCCTCTCCTTCGGCGGAGGGGTCCCGGCGCAGGGCATAGACGCGCTGGGCCAGGCGGGCCGTGGCGTAGGCCGCGGGAGCGGTTTTGCCGTTGCCGCACAGCCGGTCCGCATAGTAGGCATACAGCAGTTCCGGGGCGGTCTTGAAGTCGATGCCGGGCATCTCCTGTTCCCGCAGCAGCTGTTCGGTCTCCTGCCGGTTCATGCCGCAGGCAAAAGCCAGGCGGAAGACCAGGTCCCGGATGTCGCTTTCCTTGCCGTAATACTGGTCCTGCCGCTGCCCCATGAGCAGGTACAGGGTGTGGCGCAGCATGCGGAAGGGCACCTTGGTCCCCTGGCGTTTTTCCCGGGTCTTGCCGTTGCCTTCCCCCTCCAGGTCGTCCTCGTCCACTTCCTCGGGCGGGGCACCCAGGGCTTCGGCGATGCCCTCCACCCGGTCCCGGTCCTCGGAAACATCCAGTTCCATCCGGCGGAAAAGCTCCGCCAGCTCCATGGCCCGCTCCGCATCCCAGCGCCGGTCCTTGGAGCCGGGGGTCAGCTTGTCCAGATAGCTCTGCATCAGGTAGAGATAATCGTTGTTCCGGGCGTTGGGCAGCAGGGCCAGTTCCCGCAGCAGCGCGGCGTCCGGATTGTCGCCCAGCAGGGCGGGCAGGGAGTTTTCCTCCCCGTGGGGCTTGGCGCACAGGTTGCCAAACGCCTTCTGCAGCAGGCTGTCGGTAAGGCTGTCCCGCAGGGAGGACTTGTTCCAGCTTTTGGTGGCGCTGGGCAGTTTTTCGTTGGGAGCCAGGTCCAGAATTTCCCGGCGGAAGGCAAAGACGGCTTCCGGCCAGCTGAGCTGGGTGTTGCGCAGCAGCAGCATGGCCGCCGCCGCCAGATACTGGAAGGCGTCCAGCCGCCGGGCGTCGTCCAGCCCCATGGCCCGGCGGATGCTGCTCTGGAGCAGGGTACTGCCCCGCTCCACACAGACCAGCCAGCACAGGACCAGATACTCGGTACGGCGGTCCTTTTCCTCATCGGAAGGTTCCCCCCAGATCAGGGGGGCCCGGCTCAGCTGTTCCGCAAAATCGTCCAGCCAGCGGTCGTTTTCCAGCCGCAGGTCCCGGATGCCGAAGTCCGCCGGGTCGTCGGTGAGCTGCTGCAGCACAAAGGCCATGCGGGTATTGAGCGGGTCGGGGCCCCGCTCCAGCCGGGCCCACCTGCCCTGGAGTTCCACCGGACGTTCGCCGATATACCGGTCACAGCATTCCGCAAAATACCGGCGCAGGGCTTCGCTCCGGGGGCCGGTGCCTTCCGGGCCCTGGCCTTCCCGGTCCATGCTTTTGAACCCGAACAGCAGCACCAGATGCCGCAGGCGGGTCAATCCCGTATCCATACACGTCCCTCCTCTGCCATTACACGGTCTTTGCGGCCGCTGCCGCAATCAGCCCGGCGGTGTTTTTCTGGTTGTCGGCGTCGATGAGCAGCACACCCAGCGCACGGCACCGTTCCCGGAAGGCCGCCTGCTCCCCGGCTTTCAGTTCCGATGCCACCAGCACCGGCAGTGCCCTGACCTTCAGATTCTGGGCCTCGGTGTGGATCTCATAGGCCATGGCGGGTTCCAGTTCGTAGCAGGCCTTGCAGGAGACCAGCACCAGCCGCCCGCCGCACATGGCCACCACGTCCACCTCGTTGGCAGAGCCCTGATCCCCGGACCAGCGGTATTCATAATTGATGCGGCACTCCTGGAACAGGCCGGTCTGCATCAGCTGCATATACACGTCCGTTTCCAGGGTAGCCCCTTCCTTGAGCAGCATTCTGACCAGTTCCGGCCGGACATACCGGGCCATCATCTGGAAGCTGTCCCACTGCATCCAGCCTTTTGCCGCCAGACGTTCATACACCTTCACGGCGTCGTCGCCGGGCTGGTCGGGCTTGACCTGGTTGGGCTGGCCGTAGACATAGAAGTTGCGCCGGCCGTAGTCCGCCCGGCCGTACCGTTCCACCACGAAGTAGTTTTTCTGGATCATTTCCATCCGCTTGTGCAGGAGGTCCGCCAGCCTGGAGGTGGTCATCATCTGCACCCGGCTGCGTTCCCCGTAGGGCTGCTCTTCCACATCCCGCAGGAAGCCTTCGGCCTCCAGGCTGCGGAACAGGGGCATCAGGGTCCTGCACTGTTCCTTGCTGAACAGGCATTCGCAGGGACTGTCCATGGGCTCCTCCGGATCGGGGGCCATGATCGGCCAGCGGCTGAACTTTTCATAGCCTTTGCGGAAGGCCTCGCAGGCCTCATGCCAGGCCGGGCCGGACATTTCCCGGCGGATGGCCTGGTACTCCGCAAAGATTTCCCGGTACAGGTCACTGCCCTGCTCCTCTTCGTCCCCGCAGCAGCGGGCGCCGGACAGGGAAAAGACCGCCTCGATGGTCAGGGGCTGACGCACCGGGAACACCGGGGGCAGGGAGCCCCGCCGTGCCGTGGGCATGCCGTTTTCCATCTCGACCAGCGGCATCCGGCGGCTGTCCGGCAGGCTTCCGGCAGCCACCAGGGCCGGCTGGCCGCCGGTCACATCCAGAAGATCGCAGTCTGCCATGGCTGCCGCAAAGCAGCTGTCGAGGGTTTCCTCCACCGGGATGGGCACCAGACCGGTCACGCCTTCCGGCGCCGTGACCCCCCGGGCCAGGAACAGCCGCAGCTCGGTGGGGGCATCCATGCCCCGTATACCGAAGCAGCCGCACAGGTTGGTGTAGATGCCCGCATACCGGCGGGCGGCCTTTTCGTTGGCGGCATAGGCGGCACAGACCACCCGGTCGGGCAAAAAGGTCTCGGTGGACAGCAGATTGTCCAGCAGACAGCCGTCGCTGAGCAGCACCCCCAGGGTCAGCCCGCCGCCGCCCAGCAGAAAGCCCATGTTCTCCACAAGGGTGGTGTCATACCGCTTGGCGTCGATGCCCCGCAAAGACTGGATGATGACCCGGACTTCCCGGTCCAGGTTTTCCAGGGCGCTGCGGGCGCTGGGCACCCAGGGGCTTTGCTGCTTTGCCAGCGCTTCCTGCAGACGCAGGCGGATGTTTTCATAGGGGGTGATCTGCTCCGGCCGGGCCCGGTCCGGGTTTTCCAGCCGCCGCACCGCCTGCTTCATGCTCTCGGTCAGCAGGGCGAATTCCTCCGCCCGGGGGGAGGCATGGCTTTCCAGCCATGCCAGGTGCCGGTCCAGCTTGTCGAACAGCGCTCCCGCAGAGGCTTTCAGGTCGATGCCGGCGGCGGTGCGGATATACATCCGGGTCAGGCCCACGCAGGCCCGGTCCAGGGGGTCCAGTTCTGCCGGGACAGGCTCGGTCAAAGGCTGTGCCGCCCACTGGGCCGGGGTCTGCCAGCCTTCCGGCCGGGCGCCGTCCATCCGGCTGGGCACCAGGTAAGCGTGGAAGAGGTGTTCCCGGCCGTCCTCCGCCGGCAGCCGGATGTTGGTCACGCTGTCGTTGTTGTCACCGGCAAAGAGCAGGTCATACTGCTCTTCCGGCAAGGGACGGGCACCCCGCACCAGCTTGGAGGCCATCCAGCGGCGATGCTCCAGCCAGCTGATCCGGGGGACCAGGCCGGGGTCCTGCTGCAGCTTTTCCGCAAAGAGGGCAGCGTCCGCCGCCGGTTCCCCGGTCCAGGGGACCCCCGCGGACCAGAGCTTGCACTTGACCGCCAGGGCCGTGTCCTGGCTGGCCGCGTAGTTGTAGTCGTTGTCCCGGTACTCTCTGCGGATGGCGGCCAGGCTGCTGCACCGGTCCTTTTCCCGCATATACAGCAGATGGGCATTGAAGCCGATGCGGTCGGCTGCCGCCCGGAAGCTGTCGTCACAGACGGCGGGGGTCATGCAGATGACGGTCTGGCCGTCCCGGCTCTGTTCAGGGTACAGGGTCTTGCCCCGGCCGCCCCGGTACGCCACCAGCCGCCGCCCTGTCTTGGGCGGGCGGAGTGCCGCCGCCATGGCGCCGGCCTCCGACTGGTTGTCGGTGAGGAGCAGCACCGCGTTGGCCTGCCATTTTTCCGCCAGGTCGCTGATGGTTTCCCGGTTGACTTCCGTTTCCTCCCAGCAGAGCTGGGCCATGAACTCCTGCCAGGCATAGGGGGCGAAGGGTTCGCCGCCCCGGCAGTCCAGCCAGGTATCCGCATTGTAGATGCCCTGGCACCATTTCCGGGTGACGGCCCGGGCTTCGGGTGACGCCACCACCAGATGCAGCTGGTACCCCAGCACATGGCAGGCGGCAAACACCGCGTCCAGTGCCTGGCAGACGGGGGTTTGCGCCCCGCCGGCCAGGAGTACCCGCATATCCCCATCGTCGGCATACTCATGCAGCGGCCAGCGGAAAAGCAGGTGGGTGAGCATTTCCGGCAGTTTTTCGGCTTCCTCCCGGCCGGTGCGGGCGGTCTCGGCTATTATGTGGATCTGCACCCGGTTGATGACCTCCATGACCCGGCTGCCGAATTCCCGGGGCGTGGCAATGCGCTCGGTGGGCTCAAACATGAGCCCTTCGTTGAGCAGCCGGCCCAGCATGCCGCACAGGTCGTCCTGCTGCAGGGCTTGGGCAAAGGGGCAGGCGGCCAGGGTGGCGGCGTAGTCGTCCACCGCCTCCGGCAGCTGCCCGGTGAGGGCATAAAAGAGGGTGGCCGTCAGGGCGTACACGTCACTGGCCGGGCCGATTTTGAAATACCGGGGCAGAGAGACGGCACTGCCCAGCTCCGGCGCGGTGAAACCCGGGGAGACCGGCAGTTCCGGTTCCCGGTCCAGCTCACTGCGCAGCAGGATGCTTTCCACATCAAACAGGCTCACCGCGTCCGCCAGGTAGGCGTTATCTTCGCCCCGGGCACCGCTGCGGCGCACCAGCAGCACGTTGGCAGGCTTGATGTCCAGCAGCAAGGCGCCCTTGCTGCACAGCAGTTCGTCCGCGCAGGCAATGGCGTACATGGTGTTCAGCAGCTGCAGCAGGTGGCTGCGGTCCGGGACGGCGTGGGCTTCCTGCAGATACTCCTCCAGGGTAATGCCGCTGAGGTTTTCCGGGGTAAAGACGTAGGGCACCCCGTGTTTGCCGCGGTACAGCTGCATGTAGGGGATGAAGTAGTTCAGGTCGCCGCTCCGTTTCAGATCATGCAGGGCGTGCATGACGCTGCGCAGACGGTCTGCCCGGGTCTCGCACATTTCCCGGGGCAGATTCAGGGAGCCGTCCTCGCCGCGGCTGACCGTCATGGACAGCAGCAAAGAATCCAGGTTCTGGCTGCTGCCTCCCACGCTGCAGGGGTAGAATTCTTTCAGCGACCCCTGGACACTGCCTTCCGACTCCGACAGGCGGGTCACGTGGTACACCAGGGAGGTGCCCCCCGCTCCCAGCAGGGAGTCGATCCGGAAGGACTCCGGTTCTCCGCGGTCGTTGCTCAGTTCCAGAACCGTCTGCGGGGACAGGGGTTCACGGTCTTCCAGCAGGGCTGAAAGTTCCTTGTTCTGCATACGTATGCTCCTTTCCCGCCGCCGGGGGCGGTCCTCCGGCGGCGCGGCTCACGCCTTCTTCTCCGGCGCCGTGATCGTGTATCCCATCCTGACGATCAGGCGCAGGGTCGCGTAAGCGGTGTTCAGGTCATAGGCCTGCTCACTGGCGGGCAGGTCCTCAAAGGGTACCATACAGGGGGTCAGCTTCCGGATGTCGTCTCTGTGTTCCCCGTAGCGCCAGCCTTCGGCCAGGCGTCCCTGGGCCCAGATGTCATGGACCTGCTTGGCCATCAGGGTAGCCAGTTCATGGATTTCCTCCGGCAGGACCACATCGGAAGTGTCCACGGGATGGGGGGTGTAGGCGGTGTTCATACAGCATATCTCCTTTTTTGTCTGTTGGTTCCGCCCGCCCCGGAGGGGCGTACCGCGGAACCGGTCCGGTCTGCTTGACTCCGAACCGCCCTCATTATGGCACATCGTCCCGGCCTGTGCCGGGGTGGGGAGATATCCGGCGGGAATACGCGCCGGCAGCCGTTTTTTCGGCCCCCTGTTTCTATCCAGGATTTATTTTCATGATACTACAACCGTCCCCGGAACTCAACCGGAAAGCCGGCTTTTTCCGGGCTTTTTTGTGCCCTGCGGCAAAGCCGGAACGGGGGATTTCCGCAAGGGCTCTGTATCATGGCAACGGCGGAAAAAGGCGGGTCCTTCGGTTCACGCCCGCCCCGGACAGCGTTTTCACGCCGGAACGTACCGCCGGGCCCATTATGCCAAGCAGTTTTGCCAAAGTTTTCGTTTTCTGTTCAGGCAGAGTGCCGAAGTTTTGGGAAAGTGCTTGACATCCCCGCCGGAGTTTGCTATACTCCGGGCAATTCAACGAGCTGAATCGCTGAAGCAAAAACCGATGACGCAGAGGAGTACGCAGGGAGTCGTTTTCCCAAGAGAGCCGCAGGCGGTGGGATTGCGGTGTGAACGCCCTTGCCGAATGGACTGCCGAGGGCGGGCCGAACGGGGATTCCCCAGTAGGACCCGACGGAGTTCCACCGTTACAGGGAACGGTGTGTGTTGGCACGCCGAAAGAGCGGGCGGGATTTGTCCCGTCAATTTGGGTGGCACCGCAGAAGCTGTACCGGCTTTTGTCCCAAAGGGTATTTTTTACACATGCCCTGTGGGACAAGAGCCGTTTTTTCTTTCCCGCCGGGCCCACGGAAAGGAGGCCCACCATGGCCGCAGAGAAAATCCCCTACAAGATCTACCTGTCCGAAGAAGAAATGCCCCGCACCTGGTACAACGTCCGGGCGGACATGAAAAACAAACCCGCGCCCCTGCTGAACCCGGCCACCGGGCAGCCCATGGGGTACGAGGACCTGCGCCCGGTGTTCTGCGACGAGCTCATCCGCCAGGAACTGGACAACGATACCCGGGAAATTCCCATTCCGGACGAAATCCGCGATTTCTACAAAATGTATAGGCCCTCTCCCCTGGTGCGGGCCTACTGCCTGGAGAAAAAGCTGGGCACCCCCGCCAAGATCTACTACAAGTTCGAGGGCAACAACACCTCCGGCAGCCACAAGCTGAACAGCGCCATCGCCCAGGCCTACTACGCCAAGCAGCAGGGGCTGAAGGGGGTCACCACCGAGACCGGCGCCGGCCAGTGGGGCACCGCCCTGTCCATGGCCTGCGCCTACCTGGGCCTGGACTGCCAGGTGTATATGGTCAAGTGCTCCTATGAGCAGAAGCCCTTCCGCCGGGAGGTCATGCGGGTGTACGGGGCCTCGGTGACCCCCTCCCCCTCCGATACCACCCAGGTGGGCCGCCGCATTCTGGCCGAGCACCCGGGCACCACCGGCTCCTTGGGCTGCGCCATCAGCGAGGCGGTGGAGAAGGCCACCACCACCCCCGGCTACCGGTATGTGCTGGGCAGCGTGCTCAACCAGGTGCTTTTGCACCAGAGCGTCATCGGCCTGGAATCCAAGGCCGCCCTGGACAAATACGGGGTGGTGCCGGACATCATCATCGGCTGCGCCGGGGGCGGCAGCAACCTGGGCGGGCTGATCTCCCCCTTCATGGGCCAGAAGCTGCGGGGCGAGCGGGATTACCGCTTCATCGCGGTGGAACCGGCCTCCTGCCCCAGCTTTACCCGGGGCAAATTCGCCTACGATTTCTGCGACACCGGCATGGTCTGCCCCCTGGCCAAGATGTACACCCTGGGCAGCAACTTCATCCCCTCGGCCAACCACGCGGGCGGGCTGCGGTATCACGGCATGAGCTCGGTGCTGTCCCAGCTGTACCACGACGGGCTGATGGAGGCGGTGGCCGTGGAGCAGACCAAGGTCTTTGAGGCGGCGGAGGAGTTCGCCCGGGTGGAGGGCATCCTGCCCGCCCCTGAGAGCAGCCACGCCATCCGGGTGGCCATGGACGAGGCCCTGCGCTGCAAGGAGACCGGCGAGGAAAAGACCATCCTCTTCGGCCTGACCGGCACCGGCTACTTCGACATGGTGGCCTATGAGAAGTTCCACGACGGCCTGATGACCGACACCATCCCCACCGACGCCGAGCTGGAAGCCAGCTTTGCCCGGCTGCCCCAGGTTCCCGGGCAGGACTGATGGATTCGCCGTTCTTTCCTTTCCTCACGGGAAAACCCCGCCCCGGCGGCCTTCGGGCCCAAAAGGGCGGGGTTTTCCCGGTTTTTCTTCGTCAAAACGTCCAAAGTCACAGGAATTTTTTTATTTCTTCCGCGCATGGCGCCGCCGGGCGTTTTCGGGTATGATAGAGAAAAGTGTTGGAGACGAAAGAGAGCAGCACGCCCCCGGAAGGGACCGTGCCGCTCTTTTTTTGTCCCGTAAACTGTACTGAATCATGGAGGACCGAGATGAACCGGACGGGTAAACGCGCCGCGGCGGCGCTGGGCATGGTCGTGGGGCTGGCGGTGCTGGCCCTGTTGGGGTATGTGGGGTATCTGCAGGGGCAGTATACCCGTATCCCGGACAACACCGCCCTGGAGGTGGAGCACCCCCAGGAAGCGCTGCTGACCACCGGCACCCCCTACACCGCCGTGAGCTGCAACCTGGGCTTCGGCGCCTACGGGCCGGACTACTCCTTTTTTATGGACACGGGAGAGATGGCCGACGGCACCCCCACCCGGGGGGTCCACGGCCGGGCCCAAAGCCGGGAGGCGGTGCTCACCAACATCCACACCGCGCTGGAGACCCTGACCGCCCTGGACCCCGACCTGCTGCTGTTGCAGGAGGTGGACGAGAACGCCCACCGCAGCTTCCGGGTGAACCAGCGGCAGATGACGGCGGAGGCCTTTCCCGGCCACAGCCGGACGTGGGGAGAGAACTTCCACAGCGCCTTCCTGTTCTACCCCTTCACCGACCCCCACGGGGACGCCAAGGCCGGGCTGCAGACCCTCTCCCGCTACCGGGTGGACCGGGCGGTGCGGCGCAGCTATCCCGTGGATGAAAGCTTTTTCCTGAAATTCACCGACCTGGACCGCTGCTTTACCCTGTCCTACCTGCCGGTGGCGGGCACCCACCGCCAGCTGGTGGTGGTGCACAGCCACATGTCCGCCTACGACGAGGGCGGCACCGTGCGGGCCCGACAGCTGGAACTGCTGCGCCAGGTGCTGACCGAGGAATATGAAAAGGGCAACTATGTCATTGTGGGGGGCGATTTCAACCACGCCCTCTACGGCACCGCCCACGCCTTTGAAAGCCAGCAGACCTTCCCCGGCTGGGTGCAGACCCTGGACGACGGCGACCTGCCGGAACACTTCGCCTTTGTGGAAGCGGACAACGGCTTCACCGTGCCCACCTGCCGGGGGGCCGACATCCCCTACACCCCCGGGGTGAACTACACCACCGTGGTGGACGGGTTCCTGGTGTCCGACAACGTGACCGCCCGGGCCGAAAACATCGACAGCCAGTTCGCCTTCAGCGACCACAACCCGGTGCAGCTGACCTTCTCCCTGGCCGCCTGAGCGCCGGAATTTGCAGAAAGTTCAGATTTTTCCTCTGTTGCCCCGGGTCTCCGTGTGATACAATAGGCTTGTATAACAAAGTAAACCCGTATGAATTGTCACAGGAGACCCTGCATGAAACTGATTCTCAGCGACCGTCCCCTCCCCTTGCCCGACCTGGGACCGGAGGTGCGGTTTGTGGACCTTTCGGCCCTGGGCATCGCCCCCTGCACCGGCTGTTTCGGCTGCTGGACCCGCACCCCGGGCCGGTGCGTTATCCGGGACGACGCCACCGCCGTCTATCCCCTCATTGCCCGGAGCGAGGCGGTGTTCTACATCAGCCGCCTGCGCTACGGCGGGTACGACACCCCCATGAAAACCATGCTGGAGCGGGCCATTCCGGTACAGCAGGCCTTCATCCGGCTGCTGCACGGGGAGACCCACCACGTCCAGCGCTCGGTGGCCCTGAAGCAGGCCACCATCCTGGGCTACGGGGACATTTCCCCCGCCGAGCAGGAACTGTTCCGGCGGCTGGTGGGGCGCAACGCCGCCAACATGAACTTTGCCGGGTACCGGGTGCTCTTTGCCCGGGAGGCGGACCTGGAACCCACGGTACAGCGGGAGGTGACGGCATGGCTGGCATCCTGATCCTCAACGGCAGTCCCCGGGCTCCCCGCTCCAACTCCCGCCGGTACGCCGGGCTCTTTGCCAAGGCCAGCCCGGTGCCCACCGAGACGGCCAACATCACCCGCACCAACCACGGCGAGCTGTGCGCCAAAGCCGCCCAATACCATGATATCCTGCTGGTGTTCCCCCTGTATGCCGACGGCATCCCGGTGAGCCTGCTCAACTTCCTGAAAAGCTGGGAGGACCGCCTGCCCCCCAAAAAGCCCCGCATCTCGGTGCTCATCAACTGCGGATTCTACGAGCCGGAACAGAACGACGTGGCCGTGGCCATGATCGAGCAGTTCTGCCGCCGCACCGGCTGCACCCTGGGGGCGGTGCTCAAGATCGGCAGCGGGGAGGCCATTCTGGACACCCCCTTTGTCTTTCTGGTCCGGCGCCGCATCCGGGCCCTGGCCGCCGCCGTGGCCGCCGGGCGCCCCCGGGTGCTGCGGCTGACCATGCCCATCCCCAAAAAAATGTTTGTGGCGGCTTCCGCCGTTTACTGGGAGAACTACGGCAGACGCAGCGGCATCACCAAACGGCAGATGCAGTCCATGGAGATTGAACCCGGAGAACCGCAACCCTGACCTTCTTCCCTTTTTTCCTTCCAGGAGGCCCGTCCGGCCGCACACCGGGCGGGCCTCCCGCCATTTGTTCATGATTTATTCATACTTTACAAACAAAAGGCAAACGCCGGGGGCGTACAATGGAGGCAGAATGGGAAATTTCCCCGCCGGGGGCGTTTCCCGGAAAGAAGATAAGGAGGGGTGCCGGATGTTTCATATCCTGGTGCTGGAGGACGACGCCCGGCTGAACCGGGCGGTGTGCACCTGCCTGAACGACAGCGGTTTTGCGGCCACGGGCTGCCGGGAGGCCAACGCTGCCTACGACGAACTGTACAACACCCTGTACGATCTCATCATCTCGGACATCATGCTGCCGGGGGTGGACGGCTTCACCTTTGCGGAGAACGTGCGCCGGGTGAACAAGACCATCCCCATCCTGTTCATGTCCGCCCGGGACGACCTGCCCGCCAAGCAGCGGGGGTTCCGCCTGGGCATCGACGACTACATGGTCAAGCCCATCGAGCTGGACGAGCTGGTGCTGCGGGTGCAGGCGCTGCTGCGCCGGGCCCGCATCCAGGCGGACCGCAGGCTGACGGTGGGGGACCTGGTGCTGGACGCCGACGCCATGACCGCCACCGCCGCCGGGGCGGAGATCCCGGTGACCACCCGGGAGTTCAACATCCTGTACAAGCTGCTGTCCTACCCCAACAAGACCTTCACCCGGGCCCAGCTCATGGACGAGTTCTGGGGGGTGGAGTCGGACACCGGGCTGCGGGCGGTGGACGTGTACATCACCAAGCTGCGGGACAAATTTGCCCGGTGCACCGGCTTTGAGATCCGCACGGTGCGGGGACTGGGCTACAAGGCGGTGCTGCGATGAAAAAGACCTGTGCCGACAAGCGGGTGAAGCAGCCCCTGTTTCCCCTGTCCACCTTTGTGCTCTTCTTTGTGCTGTTTGCGTTGCTGACCACCGTCCAGATGATGATGATCGGCCGGGTCATCGACTACCGCAGCCTGCCCCCCGCCAACACGGCGGCGGTGGTGGTGTTCTGGGTGGTGGCGTCCCTGGCCTGCACCCTGGTCACCGGGCTGGTGGTGCGCCGCCGGTACCAGCGGCCGGTGGAGGAGCTGTCCGAAGCCGCCCGCCGGGTGGCCGGGGGGGATTTTTCGGTGTATCTGCCGCCCCGGCATCCCGCCGGCCGCATGACCCACCTGGACGCCCTGACCGAGGACTTCAACACCATGGTGGCGGAGCTGGGCAGCATGGAGACCCTCAAGACCGACTTCTTCTCCAACGTTTCCCACGAGATCAAGACCCCCCTGGCGGTGATCCAGACCAACGCCGACCTGCTGCGCCGGGATACCCTGTCCGAACAGGAGCGCCGGGAATGCACCGACACCATCCTGCAGGCCACCCGGCGGCTTTCCAGTCTGATCACCAACATGCTCAAGCTGAACAAGCTGGAAAAACAGGTCATCCAGCCCCTGCCCAACCCCTACGATGTCTGCGCCCAGCTGTGCGCCTGCGCGGTGCAGTTTGAGGATGTGTGGGAGAAAAGGCAGATCGACTTTGAGGCCGATCTGGAGGACCGGGTCCTGCTGTGCGCCGACGAGGGGCTGCTGGAGCTGGTGTGGACCAACCTGCTGTCCAACGCCATGAAGTTCACCCCCGCCGGGGGCCGGGTGGTGCTGCGGCAGACTTCCGGGGACGGGGAGCTCACCGTGACGGTGACGGACACCGGCTGCGGCATGGACGAGGAGACCCGCCGGCACATCTTTGACAAGTTCTACCAGGGGGACACCTCCCACGCCACCGAGGGCAACGGCCTGGGCCTGGCCCTGGTGCGGCGGGTGCTGGAACTTTCGGACGGGAGCATCGGGGTGCAGAGCACCCCCGGCCGGGGCAGTACCTTCACCGTGCGTCTGCCCCTTTCTCCCCGGAAGGAGGCGGCGCCATGACCGGGACCCCCTACATCGGATACGAATACCGGGAGCTGACCCTGCCGGAGGACCGGGTCTCCTTCGTGCTGGACGGGTACGAAAGCTTCGGCTGGGTGCCGGACCCCCACCGCCCCGCCCGGCCGCGGGGGCACCGGGTGACGGTGGCCCTCCGGCGGGACCGCAAGATCCTGAACAAGATGGAACTGACCCGGCTGCAGCGCCACTTTGAGGCCTGCCTGGCCCAGGCGGACCGGCTGGAAAAAGCCCCCGGGCAGGCAGCGGCCCTGTGGGCGCTGCTCACCGCCCTGCTGGGCACCGCCTTCCTGGCGGGGGCGGTGTTTGCGGTCACCCACCAGCCGCCCCTCTACGGCCTGATGGTCCTGCTGGCGGTGCCGGGGTTCGGGGGGTGGATTCTGCCCCCGTTCGTGCACCGGTGGGTGCTGCACCGCCGCACCGAAGCCGTCCGCCCCCTGCTGGACGCCCAGTACGACCAGATCTACCGGCTGTGTGAAAAAGGCCACGCCCTGCTGTGACAAAAGCCCGGCGCCTCCCCCCGGAGGCGCCGGGCTTTTTTGTGCGCCGGAACGCATTTTAACAAAAGACAAACAAAATCCAAACAAAGCCCAAGCAAACCTGCCCTATACTGGAACCGTTCTCCGGGGAAGGACCCCGGCAAACACAGACGGGAGGTTTTGACCATGAAGGGATACACACTCAAGCCCGGCCCCCTGGGCCGCGCTCTTCTCCGGGCGTACCGGGCGGCGGAGAGCCGGTTCACCCGGACCTTTCTGGAACCGGACGGTTCCTTGAAAACCGGGCCCCTGGGCCCGGCGGTGACCGGGGCCTACCGGAAGGTGGAGCGCGGGGCGGTGCGGGGATACAAGGCCGTGGAAACTGCCTTCGTCAACGCCTTTCTGGAAGAGAAGGACGATCCCAAAGACTGAACAACAGGAGGTACCTATGAAAAAGAAGGATTTTGTTTCGCTGATTCTGAGCACGGTGGGGGGCATTCTGTTTGCCCTGGGCGTCTGCATGGCCCTGCTGCCCGACTGGGGCATGATGCCCCAGGGCATCGTCATCGGGCTGGTGGGGGCGGCGGTGCTGCTGGCCATGGTGCTGGTGCGCCGCAAAATGGACGGCAAGCCCGCCATCGTCTTCAGTGCCCGGACCATCGGCATCACCCTGCTGGGGGTGGCCGGAGCCATGGTGCTGGGCGTGGGCATGTGCATGTGCATGATCTGGGAGATGATGGTGTCCGGCATCGCCGTGGGCATTGTGGGGCTGGTGCTGCTGCTCTGCCTGATCCCCGCCATCAAGGGGTTGGAATAATCCCCGCAAATTGCCGCCGGGGAAGCGGCGGGGCCGCCCAGGCAGTCCGAAAGACAACCCCAGGAACCGCACCCGGCCCCCCGGAAATCTCTCCCTTATAAAATGAAGGCCGCCGTTCCGGTATACTGAAAGAAAAACCGATGTGTTTGTAACCGGAAAAGGAGGGCCTATCCATGTATCCACTGCTGAAAGATGGCGTAACACTGGGGCAGTTCGTGACCGAGAGGGACGAGCCTGCCGGCTTTTTTGCGGAAAACGCCCAGGGCGAAACCTTTGAGATCAGTGAGGAGCTGTATCATCTGCTGCTGAAGGCCGACGGCACCCATGCGGTTTTCGGGGAGGGAATGTCCCCGGCACGCACCGGGGCGCTGCTGCGCCGGCTGAAGCAGGCGGGCATCCTCACCACCAGCCGGCTGCAGCCGGGGTTTCCCTTCAGCCGGTTTCTGCTCCTGCCGGTGGGGAAACGGGGCGCCCGGCTCAAGGGCCCCTGCGCCGCCCTGAACCGGGCCCTGCCCTGGGTGTGCCTGATGATGACCGCCGCCGGGGTGACGGGACTGGGCCATGCCCTGGAACGGTTTCCCCTGGAAGGATACCTGTGCCCGGCCACCGTGGCTTTGTTCCTGTGCTGTCTGGCCCTGCACGAGGCGGGGCATTTCTGCGCCGCCGTGGCCTATGACTGCGAGGTATCCGACGTGGGGGTCCTGCTGGTGGGCCTGTTGCCGGTGGGGGCCTACGTGTGTCACAGCACGCCCCCGGAATCCCGGGCGGAGCATGTCCAGCTTACCCTGGCCGGGGTGGAGATGAATCTGGTACTTATGGGGCTTTTTTCCCTGCTGACTTATCTGCCCGGCGCCCCGGGAGAGGTCTTTGCGGTGGTGTGTCTGTGGAACCTGATGGTGACGCTGCTGAATCTGCTGCCCACCGCCGGGCTGGACGGGGAGGCGGCCATTTCCGCCTGGCTGGAGCTGCCCTCCTTCGGGGACTTTGTCACCGAAGTGCTGCGCCGCCCCGAGACCCGCTCCCTGATGCTGCACGGCGGCCTGGAAGGGCTGTTCTGGCTGGGGGTGTGTCTGCTGCAGCTGCTGAGCCGGGTGGTGCTGGTCCTGCTGTTCCTTTTCGGGTTCGGCTCCGATCTGTTGCTGCTGCTGGGGCTGCTGTGACCCTGCCGAAAGGCGGGCCGGGGCAGGCGATCCCCCTACGGGGGAAGGCCCGGGTGTTCTCGACACCCGGGCCTTTTTTGTGGTATACTTAAAGTTACCTGCCTTTTGGCAGAACCTTTGGTAAAGGAGAAATGGCCCTTGTTCCAGTTTCACAGCCACACTGCCTCCCACGGGAGCGGGCAGGTGGATTTTTCCACAGGGGACGTGCGCCGCAACGTGCTGGCCGTGGCGGCCCCCATGCTGGTGGCCCAGGTGCTGAACCTTCTGTACAACATCGTGGACCGCATCTACATCGGCAAGCTGCCCGGGGAGGGCACCCTGGCCCTGGCCGGGCTGGGGCTGTGCTTTCCGGTCATCACCCTGGTCACCGCCTTTGCCAACCTCTTCGGGGTGGGCGGGTCGCCTT
>CAUEKL010000011.1 GCA_959018215.1 uncultured Gemmiger sp. | reverse complement strand
CACCTCCACCCTGGCCAATGCGGTGAACGCCGCCCGCGCCGCCTTTGAAAAAACCTTTGATTATACCCACTGACGCCGTACCGTCACAAACAACATAGAGAGAGGGACAAGGAATCATGATTATTTCTACCAAAAAAGGCACGCCCCAGGTCGAGCTGGACCCCACCTCCGACGGCTTCGAGAAACAGGGCCTTTCGGTCACGCTGATCCGCGGTACCGACTACAACGTGTTCGGCCTGGTGGGCGATACCACCAAGATCGCCGAAAAGGACGTCCTGGCCAACCCCTGGGTGGAGAACGTCACCCGTGTGTCTGCCCCCTACAAGCGGGCCAACCGCTTGTTCCACCCCGAGGATACCGTCATTGATGTGAACGGCATCAAGATCGGCGGCAACTCTCCGGTGGTGGTCATGGCCGGCCCCTGCAGCGTGGAAGGGGAGGACCATATCATCAAGATGGCCAAACTGGTCAAGGAGGGCGGCGCCAACTTCCTGCGCGGCGGCGCCTACAAGCCCCGCACCAGTCCCTACTCCTTCCAGGGCCTGGGCACCGAAGGCATCATGGACATGGTCAAGGCCCGGGAGATCACCGGCCTGCCCATTGTCAGCGAGCTGATGGACGAGACCCACATCGACGAGTTCGAAGAATACGTGGACATCGTGCAGATCGGCGCCCGCAACATGCAGAACTTCCAGCTGCTCAAGGCGGTGGGCAAGATGAGCAAGCCCATCCTGCTCAAGCGCGGCTTTGCCAACACCATTGAGGAATGGATCATGTCCGCCGAGTACATCATGGCCGGCGGCAACGAGAAGGTCATCCTCTGCGAGCGCGGCATCCGCTCCTTTGAAAAGTACACCCGCAACACCCTGGATCTGTCCGCCGTGCCGGTCATCAAGGAAAAGACCCATCTGCCGGTCATCGTGGACCCCAGCCATGCCACCGGCGACTACAAGTATGTGGAGAGCATGGCCCTGGCGGCGGTGGCTGCCGGTGCCGACGGTCTGGAGATCGAAGTGCACGACAACCCCCAGTGCGCCTGGAGCGACGGTGCCCAGTGCCTGAAACCCGACAAGTTTGCGGATACGGTGGCCAAGTGCCGCAAGGTGGCCGCTGCCATCGGCCGCGCCATGTAAGGGCAAATTTCCCAAAAAGGTGGTGTCAGTTTGGACGCAATCCTGCATGCCAGCCGTCTGTCCGGCATGGCCTGTGTGCCCCCCAGCAAGAGCGCGGCGCACCGGGCGGTGCTGTGCGCGGCGTTGGCCGGCGGTACCAGCCGCATCGAAAACATTGAATATTCCGACGATATCCGTGCCACCCTGGGCGCGGTGTGCCAGCTGGGCGCCCGGGTGGAGCAGGACAAGCACGCCGTCGTCATCAAAGGCCTGGGCTCGGACGGTTTTCCCACCGTCACCCGCCCGGTCTTCTGCAACGAGAGCGGCAGCACTCTGCGGTTCCTGATCCCGGTATTCAGCCTCACCGCCCAGAAGATCCGCTTCACCGGCGCCGGGCGGCTCATGGACCGCCCCCAGGAAGTTTACCGGATGCTCTTCAACCGACAGGGCCTGCGGTTTGAGCAGTCCGGCGAGGGCATCACCGTCTTCGGGCGGCTGCGTCCCGGCGGACTCACCCTGCCCGGGGATGTGTCCAGCCAGTTCATCAGCGGGCTGCTCTTTGCGGCGCCGCTGCTGGAATCCGAGACCACCATCGAGGTCCTGCCTCCCTATGAGAGCCGCAGCTATGTGGACCTGACCATCGCCGCCATGCAGCGGTTTGGGGTCAAGGTGACCCAGCGGGCCAAGAAAAACGGCGGGGTCGTCTACCGCATCCCCGCCCCCCAGCGCTACCTGCCCTGCGATATGGCGGTGGAAGGAGACTACAGCCAGGCGGCCTTCCTGGGGGTGCTGGGGGTGCTGCTGGGCGGCATCTCGGTGTCCGGTCTGGACCCTGCCAGCCGTCAGGGGGACCGGGTCATCCTGGATATCCTCAAGAGCGGCGGCGGCAAGATCGCCAACGTCAACGGCGCCCTGCGCTTCTCCCGCAGCCTGATGAAGGGGATGGACATCGACTTGGCCGACTGCCCCGACCTGGGCCCGGTGCTCATCGCCCTGGGCTGCCTGTGCGGCGGCACCACCACCATCCGCAACGCCGGACGCCTGCGCATCAAGGAATCCGACCGTATCGCCTCCATGCAGCTGGAACTGGCCAAGATGGGCGGACAGGTGCAGGTGGACGGGGATACCCTGACCATGACCGGCGGGGCGCTGCATGCCCCCGCCGAACCCTTGTCCGGCCACAACGACCACCGCATCGTCATGGCGCTGACGGTGGCGGCCCTGGCTGCCGGGGTCCCGGCCACCATCCGGGGGGCCGAGGCCGTGCGCAAGAGCTGGCCGGATTTCTTTACGGTGATGCGCTCTTTGGGCGCCAACATCGACCTGGTGGAAAGTGAGTGACGTTCTGATGGATCACAACCATACCTATCTCATCGTCGGCCTGGGACTGCTGGGCGGCAAGTACGCCCAGGTGCTCTCCGGCAAGGGATACCGGGTCACCGGCATCGACAAGGACCCCGCCGCCGTGGCCTGGGCCCTGGAAAAGGAATATATCTGCGCCGGGGCGGACCATGATTTTGAGGAACTGGTCACCGGGGCAGACCGGGTCATCTTCGGGCTGTATCCCACCGCCTTTCTGGATTGGGTGCGGCAGTACGGGCATCTTCTGCGCCCCGGTACCCTGGTCACCGATGTGTCCGGTGTCAAGCGCGGGGTGGTGGGCCCGGTGCAGGCCATGATGCCCCAAGGGGTGGAGTTCATCGCCAGCCATCCCATGGCCGGGCGGGAAACCAGCGGCATCACCCACAGCGCCGAGGTGGATTTTGCCCCCGCCAACTTCATCATCACCCCCACCGACAAAAATACCCCCGAAGCCATCCAATGGTGTACTGATCTGGCCGGGGTGCTGGGCTTTGCCCGCATCACCACCCTGACCCCCGCCGAGCACGACCGGATGATCGGCTATGTAAGCCAGCTGTGCCACGCTATCGCCGTCTGCCTGATGTGCGCTTCGGACAACAGCGAGCTGGCCTGCTACACCGGCGACTCCTTCCGGGATCTGACCCGGATCGCACGCATCAACGATAAAATGTGGGCGGAATTGTTTTTGTGGAACAAGGACAACCTGATCGGTGAGATCGACATGTTCTCGGCAGCGCTGGACCGTCTGCGTGACCGCCTGGCCGCCGGGGACCGGGAAGGGCTGGAGGAGATGTTCCGCCTTTCCACCAAACGCCGTGAAGCCTTCGATCGAAAATAAAGCGAGGAGGAGACCACTATGCCCCGCAAAGAAGGACAAAAACTCAAATTGCTCACCCTGCTGGAGATCCTCTCCCGGGAAACCGACGAACAGCACCCCCTGAGTGTGCCCCACCTGGTGGAACTGCTGCGGGAACGGGGGGTGGATGCCGAGCGCAAGAGCGTGTACGACGATATCCAGACCATCAACTCCATGCCCGGCGCCCCCTTTGAGATCGTGCAGCAGCGCGGCCGGGGCGGCGGATACTATATGACCGACAGTCCCTTCGAGTTCGCCGAGCTCAAGCTGCTGGTGGATGCGGTGTATGCCAGCAAGTTCATCACCGCCCGCAAAAGCCGCACCCTCATCGACAAGCTGGGCAAGTTCACCTCCCGCTACCGCCAGGCGGAACTGGACCGCACGGTGCTGGTTTCCGGCCGGGTGAAAAGCCAGGACGAAAAGATCCTGTACAGCGTGGATGCCCTGCACACCGCCATCACCACCGGGGTGCAGGTACAGTTCAAATACTGCGACTGGGATTTGCAGAAACAGATGGTGCCCCGGCACGGCGGTCAGCTGTACCGGGTCAGTCCCTGGGCGCTGGTGTGGGAGAACGGGAACTATTATCTCATTGCCTACACCGAAGGCCACCTGCGCCATTACCGGGTGGACAAGATGCAGAAGGTGGAACCTCTGCCCGAAGTGCCCCGGGAAGGCGCCGAGGAGTACGCCAATTTTGATGTGAATTCCTACACCCAGCAGATGTTCGGCATGTTCAACGGGCCGCTGAAAAAGGTGACTCTGAAATGCGAAAACCGCTTTGCCGGGGCCATGATCGACCGGTTCGGCACCGGGCCCACCCTGGTGCCCTGCACCGGTGGGGAGCACTTTGCCCTGACGGTGGACGTACAGATCAGCCCGCAGTTTTTCGGCTGGGTGGCGGGGTTCGGCACCGGGGTGGAGATCCTGACCCCGCCGGAAGTGCGCGCCGAGATGCGCAAGACCCTGGACACCCTGCAGACCATCTACCGCTGAACCGGGAAGGGAGAGCCTGAATCTTGAAACAAACCCTCAAACGAACCCTTCCCTGGGTGCTGCTTGTGGCGGTGCTGGCAGGACTGGCAGCCGTTCACGGGCTGGATGCCAACTTCGATTCCAGCTACGAGATCATGAACGGCGATTTCCAGAACTACAACCCGGTGCGCCATCTGCTGGCCGGCCAGGTACCCTATCGGGATTTTGCGGTGTATCTGGGTGCCGGGGAACTGTACAGCGTGGGCAGTCTGCTGCTGGTGCTGGGCAACAGCTTCGGCCGCAGCGTCTTTGCCACCAACTTCTGTACCTGGTTATCCTTTGAGCTGCTGGTGCTGGCCGCCTGCCTGGTGGTGCTGGGCCGCGGCCGCCGTGCCCTGTTTGCCGCTCCGGCACTGAGCGCCTGGTTCCTGCTCATCGCCCATGATGTGTCCGTGCCTTTTCAGGCACAGCTGCGCCCGCTCATCGAGTACGCGGCCAAAAATGGCAACAGTGCCCGTATGATGCGCGGTGCCGCCCTGATCCTGGCCGTGCTGCTCATCCTGCTGGGGCTGTGGGTGTGGTCCCGCCGGAGCAAGGCCGCAGCCCCCTGGGTGCTGGTGCCTGCCGTGGCGGGGTTCCTGGTGCCCTGGAGCAATGATATGGGCGCTGCCATGTATATTTCTGTGGCTTTGGGCTACGGCCTGTTTCTGCTGCGGCAGTACGGGACGGCCTGGAAAACCGTGCTCCTGCGGGTGGGGCAGTACATTCTCATCAGCTGTGTGGGGCTGGGGATGTCGGTACTGCTCATCAGCTACGGCCATCCCCTGGCCTGGCTGCAGCAGACCCGGGGGGTCAGTGCCTTCCAGGGGTGGTATTACGGTACCTCCGCCGACGGAAAACTCTGCTACCTCACCGACTACATCCCCCAGCCTGCCGGAGCCCTCTGCCTGGTGCTGGCGGCGCTCTTCGCGGTGGGCATCTTCCGCTGCCGCAGCAATCGCTCGGCGGTGCTGGCGGCGGCCGGGTTTGCTTTGTGCCTGGGCATGCCGTTGTGGAATCTGCTGTACTGCGTCCTTTCCGGTTCCCGGGAAGGCGGCCCCACCGGCGGGGCTCAGGCGCTTCTGGCCATTCTGCTGCCGCTGTTCGTGCTGCGTGCCCTGCTGGAAGCAGCCGGGCGCCTGCTGCGGGAACGTACAAAGTCTGCCCGCCTTCTGGGATATGCCGCAACCGCGGCGTGCACCGTGTTTGCCTGCGCCGTGCTGGCCGTGGGCATGACCGGCCAGGTGCAAAGCCGCCTGGGCGGCCACGGAGACCTGACCTATGTGCCCGAGCTGGGCGGCTGGTTCGGGGACCAGGCGGACAAACTGGCCACCGAGAAAGCCATGAACGAGGGCAAGACCCTCTTCGGCACCTATTCCAGCGCCCTGGAAGCCATGACCGGCCAGCTGCAGCCCACCGGGGTGGATTACATCATCCACGCCATGGGGGACCGGCAGCGGCTGGCCTACCTGACCGCCTTCCAGACCGGCACCTTTGACCGGGTGGTCACCCCCAGCGCCAAGGTGGCCCTGTCCGAGCGCTGGAGCCGAAACGCCAACTGGTGGTTCTACCGGGAACTGTACCGCTGGTGGAGCCCGGTGGCCAACACCTACAACAGCGGCGGGATGCACCTGTTCTGGGAGCGCACCGGCGTCTGCAACGACCTGGCCCAGCCCTGCACCGTGGATCTGGCTCAGGACGGCAAGACAGTGACCCTCACCGTCACGACGGATGACCCCACCTTCTGCGGGGTGGCGGATGTGGCCCTGGATTACACCTTCACTGTGGACGGCGGTTACGCTCTGCGGGGCGGGCTGCACAGCTTCCTGTTCTGCACCGCCGTCACTGAAAATGAGCTCTGCCTGGCGGCGGAGCGGGACCCGGACCAGGGAAACTTCTTCCTGCCCACCGACCGCTCTGTCTATAACGTCCCGGTGACCATCTCCGACGGTGTGGGCACCGTTACTCTGGAGGCCCTGCCCCGGGATGCGGCCCATGTCACGGTCAACACGGCCACGGTGGAAGCCACCTATTTCGATTGGGAATACTTCTTTGAATAAGCGCCGACACCCGGGCCGCTGCCTTGCAACCTGGGCGGGAGTATGCTATTCTATATAAATGCCCATTTCTTACGCAGTGGCGAATTTGTTGTGAAAGGAGGCCGGCGGTATGCTGGAAAAGAACAAACGTATCCGTGCCTGGTTCAGCAGCGGGCTGGACGCGGTGCTCCTGTTCGTGGCGTATCTTCTGGCCAACCATCTGCGGTTCAACTATCTGCGGTTTTTCCAGCCCGGCGGCGCCGGCCCTGCTCTGGACATTGCTCAGGAAGCTGTCTTTGCCGGGGCGGTGTATGCGGTGGTGGCCGTGGCCGTGTTCTGGCTGTGCGGGTTGTATGATGCTTCCCGCCTGCGGGGCTTCTGGCGGCGCTGCCGGCTGATCCTGCTGGTCAACGCGGTATGCATCCTGGGCTTTGAAGCCCTGCTCTACCAGTTCCGGGTGGTCAACTTCTCCCGTCTGGTGGTGATTCTGTTCTATCTGTTCGGTACCGGCTTCCTCATTGTCAAGCGGATGATTCGCCGCTGGTATGACCGCTGGCGTCACCGGCAGGGAATGGACTTCCACCATGTGCTGCTGGTGGGCGGCGGCAAGGCGGCCGCCCAGTATCTGCTGGCCCTGGAACAGAACCCTTATTACGGCTACTATGTGGACGGCTACCTGGCCGATACCCCCAACGATTCCCTCAAGGCTCCCTATAAGGGCAGCTATGCCCAGCTGGACCAGGTGCTCAGCGACCCCGGCATCGAGGAGGTCGTCATTGCCCTGGATGCCGAGGAGATGCAGATGATTCCCCATGCCCTGGCCGCCTGTGACAAGCAGGGCCTGCGCATCACCATGCTGCCTTTCTACAATGACTATATGCCCGCCCGGCCCACCATCGACGTGCTGGGCAGCTGCAAGCTCATCAATGTGCGGCAGACGCCTTTTGACAACATCCTCAACGCCTTTGCCAAGCGCCTGTTCGACATTCTGGGCAGCCTGTTCCTCATCGTGCTCACCAGCCCGGTCATGCTGGCGGTGGCCATCGGGGTCAAGCTGTCCAGCCCGGGCCCGGTCATCTTCTGCCAGAAGCGGGTGGGCCTGAACAAAAAAGAGTTCATGATGTACAAGTTCCGCTCCATGCGGGTGAATACCGATGAAAAGACCGGCTGGAGCACCAACGCCGACCCCCGCAAGACCCGGTTCGGCAGCTTTATCCGCAAGTTCAGCCTGGACGAACTGCCCCAGTTCTTCAATGTGCTGAAAGGGGATATGAGCCTGGTGGGTCCCCGGCCGGAAGTTCCTTTCCATGTGGAGCACTTCAAGGAAGAAATTCCCCGCTATCTGGTCCGCCAGCAGGTGCGCCCCGGCGTGACCGGCTGGGCCCAGGTCAACGGCCTGCGGGGCGACACCGACATCGCCGAGCGCATCCGGTATGACATCTGGTATATCGAAAACTGGACCCTGGCCCTGGATATCAAGATCATCTTCCGTACGGCATTCGGCGGCAAGATGATCAACGACGAAAAGCTCGTCTGAACTGCCCGTACCGGCAAATCCCAAAGGAGGCAGCCAATGCAAAACAACAAGCTCAAGGTCGCCATCGTACACGACTGGCTGGTGTCGTATGCGGGCGCCGACCGCGTGGTGGACTGCATGCACCACGTGTTTCCCGACGCCCCCATCTATACCCTTGTCTATGACGAAAAAAAGATGCCTGCCTGGTTCCGGGACTATGACATCCGCACCACCTGGGTGCAGAAGATCCCCTTTGCCACCAAGCTGTACAAAAAACTGCTGCCTCTGATGCCCGGTGCCTTTGAAGCGCTGGATCTTTCGGAATACGACCTGGTATTGTCTTCTTCCTCCTCCTGCAGCAAGGGGGTCATTACCCGGCCGGATGCGGTGCATATCTGCTATTGCCATACGCCCATCCGGTATGTGTGGGACTTCTACTATACCTACCGGGCCAACGCCAACCCTCTGGTGCGGGCGGTCATGCCCGGCCAGATGCACAAGCTGCGCCAGTGGGACAAGTGCGCCGCCGACCGGGTGGATTATTTCATTGCCAATTCCCGCTACATTGCCCAGCGCATTAAAAAGTACTATCGCCGGGACAGCGATGTGATCTATCCTTGTGTGCACATCAACCAGAGCCCCTTTGTGGAAAAGGAGGACTTTTACCTGGTGGTGGGCCGCTTTACCTGGTACAAGCGGATGGATCTGGCGGTGGCGGCCTGCACCAGGCTGGGCCGTCGGCTGGTTGTCATCGGCACCGGGGACGAAGAATCCCGCCTGAAAGCCATGGCCGGTCCCACGGTGGAGTTCAAGGGCGGCGGACTTTCGGATGAGGAGGTCCGCAGCTATTACCTGCGGGCCAAAGCGTTCCTTTTCCCCGGGGAGGAAGATTTCGGCATCACCCCGGTGGAGGCCCAGAGCGCCGGCACCCCGGTGCTGGCCTACGGCCGGGGCGGCGCCTGTGAGACGGTGGAGGACGGCCGCACCGGTCTGCTTTTCCATGCCCAGACAGTGGACAGCCTGGCCGCCTGTATTGAAAAATTTGAAGCCGAAGGGGTGGCCTGCTCCAAGGAGGAGATCCGTGCCCACAGCCTGCGGTTCAGCGAGGATCGTTTTGAGGCTCAGCTGCGGGAGTACTGCCGGCGCCGCGTTGCGGATTGGCGCCGGGAGCTGCAGGATTGTGCCCATATGCCGAAGGAGGAAACAATTTGAGACCCATTGTGATCAACGGCACGGTGCTGTGTGACCCTATCACCGGTATCCCGCGCTATGTCTATGAGGTCGTGACCCGGTTGGATGAGCTTCTCACCGGCACGGGGCTGGACGTGCGGCTGTGCTACCGGGACGACGGACGTCCGTTGCATCTGCCGCCGCTGAAAAATATTCAGATCGTGCCTCTCAAGGCCGTCAAATACAGCTACAACCTGTTTGTGCTGCCCCGGTATGTGCGCAAACACGACGCTTTTTATCTGGGGCTGGCCAGTGATATGCTCATGGGACGCCCCAGCGCCGTGGTGCTCCACGACATCCGCCCTCTGGTCATGAACACCGACCGGGCCTTCTTCCGGTTCAAGTTCTGGGTGCACTGCCTGAGCATCAAAGCCTTTGCCCAGCGGGTGTACACGGTCAGCGATAACCAGCGCCAGCTCATTGCCGAAACGCTGCACATTCCCACCGCCCGCATCGGCCTGACCTACAACGGTTGGGAACATCTGCAGCCGGTGGAGCCTGACGAGGGGGTCTTTGACAAGCTGCCCGGTGTGCGCAAGGGAGAGTACTTCTACGCTCTGGGCAGCCTGGCCGGACATAAAAACTACAAATGGATCCGGGAAGTGGCCGCCCGCAACCCGGACAAGACTTTTGTGGTGGCCGGGGGCAAGGACCTGGCCGCTTTCGGGGATGATGAGCAGGCGGTGAGTGCCGGCAATCTGCACTATCCGGGGTATGTTTCGGACGGTGAAAACAAGGCCCTGATGCAGAACTGCCGGGCCTTCCTGCACCCGGCCCTCTTTGAAGGATTTGGCATCCCGCCGCTGGAAGCTCTCAGCCTGGGGGCCCAGGTGGCGGTGTCCAACGCTTCCTGCCTGCCGGAACTGTACGGCAACACGGTGCGGTATTTTGATCCGTATGATTATGACGTGGACCTGGATGAGCTCATGGCCCGCCCGGTAGAACCGCCCCAGACCATTCTGCAGAAATACAGCTGGCCGGTAACGGCTGCCTTCTGGCTGGAGGAAATCCGCCGCTTTGCTGCCCAGTAAGAAAGGAAAATCATATATGGATAAGATAGCAGTGCTGATCCCTTGTTACAATGAGGAAAAGACCGTGGCCAAGGTGGTGTCCGACTACCAGGCTGTGCTGCCCCAGGCCACCATCTATGTCTACGACAACAATTCCACCGACCGCACCGCCGAGCTGGCCGCTGAAGCCGGGGCGGTGGTCCGGCACGAGTACCAGCAGGGCAAGGGCAACGTACTGCGCCGGATGTTCCGGGAGATCGACGCCGAGTGCTACCTGCTGGTGGATGGTGACGATACTTACCCGGCACCCGCTGCTCCCGATATGGTGCGCCCCGTTCTGGAGCGGGGGGCGGATATGGTGGTGGGGGACCGCCTTTCCAGCACCTATTTCACCGAAAACAAACGCCCGTTCCACAATTTCGGCAACAGTCTGGTCCGGTTTTCCATCAACCGGCTTTTTGGCAGCCAGATCCAGGATATCATGACTGGCTATCGGGCGTTCAGTTTTCAGTTCGTAAAGACCTACCCGGTGCTGTCCCGTGGCTTTGAAATCGAAACCGAAATGTCCATCCATGCGGTGGAGCGCCGGATGCAGATCGAAAACGTGGTCATTGAGTACCGGGACCGCCCCCAGGGCAGCGTTTCCAAGCTCAATACCTACAGCGACGGTGCCAAGGTGCTGCGCACCATTGCCCGGCTGTACAAAAATTATCGTCCTTTTGCATTCTTTACCGTATTGGCCGTTCTGTTGGCCCTGGTCAGCGGCGGGCTTATGGTGCCGGTGGTGGCGGAATTCTTCCGCACCGGTCTGGTGCCCCGTTTCCCCACCCTCATCGTCTGCACCTGCGGGATGGTCGGGGCGCTTCTGCTGTTCATTTCGGGCGTGATCCTGTCCAATTTGCTGGCACAGGATGCCCGTGATTTTGAGTTCAAGCTGCAGCAGGCCGAACGCTGGAAGCGGGAAGCCTCCGCGCTGGACGGTTCCAATCAGAAGGAGGTACTGTAATGTCCAAGAAATATGATTATCTCATCGTCGGCGCCGGTCTGTTCGGCGCGGTGTTCGCCCACGAGGCCACCAAGGCCGGTCGGACCTGCCTGGTCATCGACAAGCGGGATCACATCGCCGGCAATATCTACACCGAAAGCATCGAGGGCATCAATGTTCACAAATACGGTGCCCACATCTTCCACACCAACAACAAGCAGGTGTGGGACTATGTGAACAACTTTGCGGTGTTCAACCGGTACACCAACTCTCCGGTGGCCAATTACAAGGGTGAACTGTACAATATGCCCTTCAACATGAACACCTTCAACAGGATGTGGGGCGTGATTACTCCCGCCGAAGCCGCCGCCAAGATTGCGGAGCAGCGGGCCGCGCATTTCACCGCCGAACCCAAGAACCTGGAAGAGCAGGCCATCAATCTGGTGGGCACCGACATCTATGAAAAGCTCATCAAGGGGTACACCGAAAAGCAGTGGGGCCGCCCCTGCGACCAGCTGCCCGCTTTCATCATCAAGCGGCTGCCGGTGCGCCTGACCTTTGACAACAACTACTTCAATGCGCTGTACCAGGGCATTCCCAACGGCGGCTACACCGCTATGGTGGAAAAGATGCTCCACGGTATTGAGGTTCGCCTGGGGGTCAACTACCTGAAGGACAAGGCCGAGTTGGACGCCCTGGCCGGCCGGGTGATCTACACCGGCCCCATCGACGCCTACTTTGACTATTCCCTGGGCGCTTTGCAGTACCGCAGCGTCCGGTTCGAGACCGAAGTGCTGAACTGCCCCAACTACCAGGGCAATGCGGTCATCAACTACACCGACGCCGAAACCCCCTACACCCGCATCATCGAGCACAAGCACTTTGAGTTCGGTTCCACCGAGCCGGGCACCAAGACGGTCATCAGCCGGGAATATTCCGCCGAGTGGAAGCCCGGGGACGAGCCCTACTACCCGGTCAACGACGAGCAGAACAATGCACTGTATGCCCGTTATAAGGCCATGGCCGACGCTGAGCCCCATGTGGTGTTCGGCGGCCGCCTGGGCGAGTACCGCTACTACGACATGGACAAGGTCATCGAAAGTGCCCTGGACTGTGTGCGTGTGCAGCTGGACAAGATCAACCAGTACGGTCAGTGATCGGTTCCTGAAATTTTTACAAATCAGGCGGCAGCCCTGGAATCATGGGGCTGCCGCCTGATTTTCCAGGCAGGGGTCCAAGATAAATATTTGATTTTTGTGCCGTGTTACGGTACAATAAAACATGTATGAGTATGCGCAGGGGTGCCTGCGCGGGAAGAGTATAAAGGAAAAAGGAATTTACAACCATGCAAACAAAACTGAGCGTGTCGGTCCTGTCGGCCGACCTGGCCAACCTGGCCTCGCAGAGCCGTGCCGCCCTGGACGCCGGTGCGGACATGCTGCACATCGATGTGATGGACGGGCATTTTGTCCCCAATATCAGCTATGGAGCCCCGGTGCTCAAGTGTCTGCACAATGCCCTGCCCAACGCCTATTATGACGTTCACCTGATGATTGATGATCCGGCTTTCTTCGCCAAGGATTTCGCTGCGGCAGGGGCCGACCTCATCACCGTCCACCTGGAAGCCGAAGGGGTGAGCCGGGACCCGCTGGGGGTGCTGCGCACCATCCGGGCACTGGGCTGCAAGACCGGCCTGAGCATCCGTCCCGGCACCGTGGTGGAAAAGCTGTTCCCCTACCTGGACGAGGTGGATCTGGTGCTCATTATGAGTGTGGAACCGGGCTTCGGCGGTCAGGCCTTCCTGCCCGGTACCCCCGAACGCCTGGCTGCCGTGCGCGCCGAACTGGACCGTCGGGGCCTTTCCACCATGCTGCAGGTGGACGGCGGCGTCAACACCCAGACGGCCCCCCTGTGCACCCGTGCCGGGGCCGATGTCCTGGTGGTAGGCAGTGCCCTGTACAAAGCCCCCGATATGTCCGCCATGGCGGCGGGCATCCACGCCCTGTAAGCAACCGCCGCCCGCCGGCCGGGCAGCAAAGGAGAGCTTATGCCAAACCGTAACAAGATTGAGCGAAGCGCCAACTACAATTATTACGCAGACGTGCTCTGGTGCTGTGTTCCGCTCCTGGCCATGGCCTGGTTTTTCTATGGTCCGCGGCCGATTTTGCTCATGCTGGTGGGTCTGTTCACCGCCTACGTCTGCGATTGCCTGGTCACCCCGCTGCACGGCGCGGGTTACCGGCCCCATGAACCTTCCAGCGAATGTTTTGCCGCCCTCATCGTGCTGATGATGCCGGCCTCGGTATCCTATTTCATGGTGGTCGCCGCCGTCATTGTGGCGGTGCTCATCAAGGAAACCTTCGGCGGCGAGGGCCACTATCCCTTCCACCCGGCTGCGGTGGGCGTGGCGGTGGCGGCCCTGTCCTGGCCCGACCAGATGACCCGGTATCCCACCCCGGGTACGGTGCTGCCTCTGTGGGGGCTTACTTCCGACACGCCCCTTACCGCCGGCATGAACACAACTCTGTCCAGCGGCGGTCTGCCTTCGGCCACCACCATGAACCTGCTCACCGGCAATGTGACCGGCCCGCTGGGTACAGGGGCGTTTCTGGTCATTGTGGCCTGCGGGCTGTTTCTGCTTTGCCGCGGTCACCTGCAGCTGTCCACCCTGCTGCCGTACCTCATCGTTTGTGTGGCCATTCCCTGGCTGCTGCCCAACCTGAACGATCTGCCCGCTTTCAGCTTCCCCTGGGAGTATATCCGCCAGCGTGTCTATCTGGAAAAGTATATCCTGCTCACCGGCGGGATGGCCTTCGGCGGCATCTTCCTGATCTGCGAACCGGTTACCCAGCCCAACCGCTTTACCAGCCGGTTGATTTACGGCCTGCTTCTGGGTGTGGCCACCACCGTCTTCCGTTACAACACCGTCTATGAGACCGGCGTCTGCTTTGCGCTGCTCATCATCGGCGCCGTGCCCGAATGGCTGGACCGCGTGTCCCGCCGTGCGGAGCGCATGAAGTTCATGAAGAAGGAGGCGAAACGGCTTGCAAAACGAGCAAAACCGGAAGCCCTCTAAGCCGGCGGGGCGCAATGTGCGCAAAAAGAATCAGCCGGAACATTCCCAGACCGTTATCATTCCCCAGCTTTCTCCCGAAGTGCTGGAGCGTGCCCGCCGTGCCGCTGCGGAAGGCAAGACCCCGCAGCAAATCGACGAGGAGGCTGCCGCTGCCGCCGCCGCCCAACAGGCGGCCCAGTCCACGGCAGAGCAGGCCGCAGCGCCCAAACCTCAGCCCAAGCCCCAGGCCAAAGCCCGCAAGACCCGGGCGGAAGCCGAAGCCGAACTGGCCCAGAGCATCCATGACGACCATCTGTGGCTGAACAATCCGGTCATGGTCCGCGGCCTGGGTCTGGCGCCCATCGTGGCCATGGCCAGCGATGTGGACCGCGCCTTCATGCTCTGCGTGCTGTCCATCCTGCTGCTCACCGCCACTCGTATGCTGGCAGTGGCTGTCTGCCATATCACCGGCAACCGGTTCCGCCCGGTGGTGTATGCCTATTCGGCTGCCCTGCTGTATATCCCGGTGTATATCATCATGTACAACATCTTCGGTACCGACCTTTCCATCATGGGCATCTATCTGCCCATGATGGTGGTGGAACCGGTCATTGTCAAGCGCATGGAAGCCACCGAACTGGAAACCGTCGGCGAAGCCTTCCGCAAGGGCATCAACAACACCATCGGCCTGTGCGTGGCCATTCTGCTGATGGGCTGCCTGCGGGAACTGCTGGCCTACGGCACTGTGTACGAAAAGCCGGTACTGCCGGTAGGACTGCTGCCTCTGGCCGCTCAGCCTGCGGGCGGATTCCTGCTGCTGGGCCTGGTGGCCGCCGGCTGGACCGCCGTGGGCGGCGCCTATGTGCGTTATAAACAGGAGGAGGTGCGTCACCTGTATGCTGACCGTAAGCACTGATCTCACGGTATTTCAGGGCGTGGCGCAGTTCGTCTCCTACGCCGTGCTGGCTATTTTTGCCGAAAACGTTGTCTTTTCCCGTGCTATGGGTGTTTCCCGCCTGATCAAGCTGGTGGGGGACCCCGAAGTGCGTACCTGGCAGTATTGCACGCCGGTTATTCTGGTACAGCTGTTCAGTGCGCCCTTGGGCTGGGCCTGCATGACGTATGTGGCTCCTCTGCTGCCTCTGTACCTGCCGGACTGGCTGCCTGTGGCATCTCTGCGGCCTCTTCTCTACCTGACCTGTGCGGTCCTCGCCATGGCGGTGGTTTGGTTGCTGCTGGGCATTCTGCCTGCCGCCCATCGTGTTGCCTGCCGGGAGCAGCTTCCCCTGGCTACCTGCACCTGCAGCGTGCTGGGAACCTTGCTGCTCTGCTCCAACCAGAACTATGACCTGCTGCAGTCCACCGCCTTCGGGTTGGGCAGCGGCCTGGGGTATCTGTTCGCGGTGCTGGTGGTGGATGAAGGCCGCCGCCGTCTGGGCAGTAAAGATATCCCCACGATTTTCCGCGGTCTGCCCAGCTACCTGATCTACATCGGAATTCTGTCCCTGGCCATCTACGGCCTGGTGGGACACGGCGTTGCCCGGTAAGGCGGCGCTCAGTCTGATTCGGAGATGATACCAATGTCCAACTGCTTTTTGCCGGCTGATATCCTGCTGCCCGACGCCTCGGTCCCGCTGGACCCCTGGGCCAGCATTGCAGTCGACCAGTTTACTTCCCAGCCGGATTACTGGCAGCGGGCGGAAGCCTGTGCGGCCGGGCACCCCAGCACCCTGCACATTGTTCTGCCCGAAGCCTATCTGGGCACCCCCGGGGAGGCTCTGCGGCTGAAAGAGATCCGCGCGGCCATGGCGGACTACCGCCGCCATGTACTTACCCGCCGGGTACACGGCTATGTGTATGTGGAGCGTACCCAGCTGGACGGCAGCATCCGCCAGGGTCTGGTGGGCATGGTGGACCTGGAAGCCTACAGCTATGAACCGGGGGCAAAGACCCCCATCCGCCCCAGTGAAAACACGGTGGTGGAGCGCATCCCGCCCCGCCTGGCCATCCGCCGGGGGGCGGAACTGGAAACGCCCCACGTGATGATGCTGGCCGACGACGAAAAGGGAACCCTCATTGAGCCCATCGCCGCCTGCAAGGGGGAACTGCCCTGCCTGTATGACGGGGACCTGATGCTGGGCGGCGGCCATCTGGCCGGCTGGGCCGTGGAGGACCCGGCCCTGATTGACCGGATCGACAAGGCTCTCGCCGCTCTGGGGGATGCCGACGCCTTTGCCGCCCGCTGGCCCGGCGCCGCCGGTCAGCCGCCCATGGTGCTGGCGGTGGGGGACGGCAACCATTCCCTGGCCACCGCCAAGGCCTACTGGGAGGAGCTGAAACCCACCCTTACCCCGGAGGAACAGGCCACCCACCCCGCCCGGTACTGCCTGGCGGAAGTGTGCAACGTCCATTCCCCGGCCATCGAGATCGAGCCCATCCACCGGGTGATCTTCGGCATGGGGGTCCGGGAGGTGTGCGAGGCCTTCGATGCCTGGAGCGAGCAGCACAAGGCCACCGGGCGTATGCCGGTGCAGACCTTTACCATCTTCGGCCCCGCCATGGCCCGCCGCTATACCCTGGACGATGCGCCCCGGCCCCTGGCTGTGGGCACGGTGGAGGCATTCCTCACCGACCTGTGCGCCCGCAACCCTGCCTGCCGGGTGGATTACATCCACGGCCAGGTAGCGGCCTGCAGCCTGGCAGGGGAAAAGGCCACCGCCATTCTGCTGCCGCCCTTTGAAAAGGCGGACCTGTTCCGGGGCGTGGTGCTGGGGGGCGTGCTGCCGCGCAAGACCTTCAGCATGGGCCACGCCGAGGAAAAACGCTACTATAACGAATGCCGGGCCCTGGTATAAGGGGCTCCGGTTTGTCATATTCACCCGCAGGAAGAAGAGGAATACGCATGCCGAATACGAAACCCGCCCAACCCCAACAGAATCAGCATAAGGAGAAAGCACCCGGCGAGCAGGAGCAGCACCGCCGTCGCCGCCGCCGTTCCCGCGGCGGGCAGGGAAGTGCCTCCCAGCAGGGGCAGACTGCGGCCAAGGCGGCCCAGCAGCCCCCGCAGGGCAAGAACGCCCCGGCTGCTGAGAAGAACAGTCAGCCCCGCAAGGGCCGCGGCGCCCAGAACGCCAACCAGGGCGGCAACCAGAACGGAAATCGCCGTCAGCCGCAGCCCCAGCAGAATTCCCAGCCCAAGAACCAGCGCCGGGGCAGCGAGCAGCGCCCTGCCCGCCAGGCAGAATCCCAGCCCGGCCGCCGGGCCAACAACACCCGGAACCGCCGGGAACCCCAGGCCGAGGACGTGGGTCTGCTGCTCATCACCCGCCGTCCGCCCAAGCAGAAGTTTGCCAACTTTGAAGAGTACATTGCCGCCCACGGCGGTGTGACCGTGCCGGTGGAGGGCGACGACGTGCCCGAAACCCCGGCCGACGTCGAATGAACGCCGCACAGGCAGCCGGGCTGCGTTGCCCGGTGTGCGGCGGCGCCCTGGGCATCTGGGGCAGGACCCTGCGCTGCGCCAAAAACCACAGCTTTGATATGGCCAAGGAAGGGTATGTGAATCTGCTGCCCATCCAGAAACGCCACGCCGCCGACCCCGGCGACGGCAAAGCCATGGTGGCGGCCCGCCGTGCCTTTCTGCAAAGCGGTGCCTACGACCCCTTCCGCAACGCCTTGGGGGACCTGTGCGCCCGGGCCGGGTATGCGGCGCCCCATATCGTGGATGCGGGCTGCGGGGAAGGCAGTTATGACCGCACGGTGCTGGACACCCTGACCGCCACCGGACAGGAAGCCCAGCTTATCGGATTTGATCTGTCCAAACCGGCGGTGCGCCTGGCGGCCAAACTGGTGCCCCAGGCCGCTTTTGCGGTGGGGGGCAGTTTCTGTGCCCCGGTGGCGGACGGCTGGGCGGATATCCTGCTCAATGTGTTTTCTCCCTTTGCCGCCGCAGAGTTTTCCCGTATGCTGCGTCCCGGCGGGCTGCTGATCTACGCCGTGCCCACCCCGCGCCATCTCTTCGGCCTCAAGGAAGTGCTGTACGACCAGCCCTACGAAAACCCGGCCATCCGCACCGAGTATCCCGGTTTTGTCCCGGCGGGGGAGCAGACCGTCACCGATACCGTCACCCTGGACAACGCCATGGCCCAGAACCTCTTCACCATGACGCCCTACTACTACAATACCCCCACCGAAGGCGCCCGGCGCCTGGCCCAGTGTTCCCAACTGACCACCGAGATCGGGTTCCGGTTCCTGTTGTACCGCCGCGCCTGATCCTGAATTCCAGGTCCCCTTGTCTGGGGGCCTTTTTTGTTTGTCGTCCCGCCATTTACAAAGTCCGGCTTTTGGGCTACAATGGCGGCAGGACCCCCGCACAGCGGGCCGAAAGGATGTGTAACCATGGAGACCGAAGAAAAACGCCGTCAGATACCCAACAGCATCGGGCGGGCCGTGTTTGTGGCCCTGTCCTTCCTTTTGCAGGTGGGCTGGATTCTGGGCTTTGCCCTCTACCTTACCCGGTATTACGCCATTGTTCAGCTGGCGTCCAGCCTGCTGGCTCTGCTGCTGGTCTTTACGGTGTATGGCCGCAACATGAACTCGGCGTTTCGCCTGAGCTGGATCATCCTGATTTTGCTCTTCCCGGTGCTGGGCACATGTCTGTATCTGCTTTTCGGGCGGCCGGTGGCTTTGTGGCCGCTGCGTCGGCGCCTGCGTGCCGCCGACGCAGCCCTGGACCCCGCCCGGCAGCGGGAACGGGAAACCGGCGCCCCTGTCACCCGGCAGCTGTGCGCTGCTGCTCCCGACCTGGGCGGACAGGTGACCTACCTGCAGGACCGGGCCGGGTATCCCGTCTACCACAACACCGAGGTGCGCTTTTACGGCGACACCAACGAAGCCCTGGAAGCCCAGATGGAAGCCCTGCGCAGCGCCCGGCACTTCATCTTTATGGAGTACCACGCCATTGAGGACTCCACCGCCTGGCAGGGCCTGGAGGAGATTCTGACCGAGCGGGCCAGAGCCGGGGTGGACGTGCGGGTCTTTTACGACGATGTGGGCAGCATGGGGTTCATCAGCCCGCCCTTTGCCCAGCGGCTGCGGGCCAAGGGCATCCAGTGCCGGGTGTTTAACCCCCTGATCCCCGCCATGAACATCATCATGAACAACCGGGACCACCGCAAGATCACGGTGGTCGACGGCAAGGTGGGCTTTACCGGCGGGTACAACCTGGCGGATGAATACTTCAACCTCACCCACCCCTACGGCACATGGAAAGACACCGGCATGCGGCTGGAAGGGGAGGCCGTCCGGGGGCTGACCCTGATCTTTTTGCAGATGTGGGGCGCCACCCAGAAAGAACCCCTTGACCCGGTCCCCTTCCTGCCGCCGGTGCAGCCGACCCTGCGCTCGGATGCGGTGGTGGTCCCCTATGCGGACGACCCTCTGGATGAGGAGCCGGTGGGGGAGAATGTGTACATGAACCTGATTACACATGCCGACCGGTATGTGTGGCTGACCACTCCGTATCTCATCATCAGCGACGAGATGCAGCGGGCCCTGACCCTGGCGGCCCGCCGCGGGGTGGATGTGCGGATCATCACCCCGGGTATCCCGGACAAAAAGATGGTGTTCCGGGTCACCCGCAGCCATTATGCCCGCCTGGCCGCCGACGGGGTGCGCCTGTTTGAATTCACCCCCGGGTTCATCCACGCTAAGCAGGCGGTGGCCGACGACAAGGCCGCGGTGGTGGGCACCATCAACCTGGACTACCGCAGCCTGTACCTGCACTTTGAGAATGCCTGCTGGTTCTCCGGCTGCAAAGCGGTGGAAGATGTGCGCCGGGACTTTGAAAGCCTTTTCCCCCAATGCCGGGAAGTCACCGACCAGTACAAGGTCCGCCCGGCGGCGGTGCGCGGGGTGGACTGCCTGCTGCGGCTGTTCAGTCCCTTGATGTAAACAAACCAAAAAGGCGGTGTGCTGCGTGCACGCCGCCTTTTTTGGCTGCTGTGGGAAAATCAGAGGTTCGGGTCCTCCGGCTGTTCTTCCATCTCAAACCACTCCCGGTTTTCGGTGGTCTCGGTATCCTCGGTTTCCTGGGTGGTCTCAGGGGTTCCGGTCCGGTTCTGCGCGTCCCGGCGGGCCTTCATGGCGTCCGGCTCGGAAGGGATCATCCCGGGGATCATGTCGCTTCCCTCCATGATGTCGGTCCAGAAATCTTCCTGCTCACTCTCGGCGCCGCGGGGGCCGTAAGGTCCATGATACATAAACGTTTGCCTCCTTTTTGCATAAGGCCGGGCCTGTTTGCCCAAGCTATGACTACATTTTGCAGCAAAGAGGTGTCCTTTATGCATAAACGCCGCGGACTTTTTTTCCAGAGCCTGGTTCTGACCCTGCTTCTGGTCATTCCCATGATGGGGACGGTGGTCTTTTTCGCCTCCCAGCGCACCGAGCAGCAACTGCTGCAGCAGGCGGCGGC